>NZ_JBLVPS010000004.1:0-283962 GCF_048286515.1 Flavobacterium rhamnosi
AAGACTGGAAGAATCACATCCTATCCTAAACGAAATAGGAAACTATATTGCCGTACAGTCAAAATTGGAATTACCAAAAAGTCCTTTAGGTAAGGCATATGATTATTGCCTGAAACGTTGGGACAGCCTGATGGCCTATTTAAAAGACGGAAATCTTCATATTGATAATAATCTCGTTGAAAATGCCATCCGCCCCTTAGCTTTGGGAAGGAAAAATTTTCTTTTTGCAGGTTCTCATGAAGCAGCAAAAAATATTGCCATGTATTATTCTTTTTTTGCAACCTGCAAGAAGAACAATGTTAATCCATCCCAATGGTTGCATCATGTTCTAAATAATATCAATGATACCAAATCATCAGAACTCTATAAACTTCTTCCACAATACTTCAATCAGGATTTAGTGGATTGATGCTATTGCTGGGACGCATACGTTGTGCAAGACATAACGATCGATGAAAATGAACTTGATTTCTCATTAGATTATATTTTATCATTAATTCAAGAATTACCCAATCAATACCGACTGGTTTTTAGCTTATACGAATTAGACGATTATTCTCATCTGGAAATCGCACAGATGCTTTCTATTTCTGAAGGAACTTCAAAATCAAATTTACATCGAGCCAAGACACTTTTAAAAGAAAAAATTAGATCAAAAAATTCATTCCATAATTATAATTTAAGCAATGGAAAATAGAAAAGAGATAGGAAAAGCATTTAGAAAAAAGCTAGATAGTTTCGAAAGAATACCTAATGATAAGGTATGGCATTCTATACATTCAGAACTTAAAGAAAGAAAAAAAAGAGTTTTTTTCTACATTCCAGCCTGGATTAAAATTGCAGGCATATTTTCCTTGGGAGCATTAATTTCATTTTTTATATTTAATGATTTTTCAGAAAAAAATTATTTACAAAATCCTACTAAATCGAATCAAAACACTATAAATCCCAGAAACTCTGAAAATAGTATTTCTAAGAAAACAAATACAACAATAGATAAATACACAGTAACAAATCAACCGCTTAAAGGTTCCGATTCATATCAGAAATTATCGGATTCGGTTCTTTACTCTAAAAAAAATACAGACTAACGCAGCTAAGAACACAAAAAAAGCAGTCAGTGTTCTTAAAGGTAATTTTTCAAAGAAAGAAATGGGGACTACGAAAAATAATTCAAAAAGCGAACTTATCATTTTTAACAACCTAGATCGAGATACATTAAAAAACAAACTACCCTCTACCGTTGAAAACAATGAAATTTACACAAAAAAAAGCCTTGCAAAAGCTAATATAAAACCAAAAGAAAAAGACAGCTTAGCCAAAATTGCTTCAAATGACAGCACAAACTTTCTTATAAATAAAAAAAATGACCTAAATTTATTAGTCTATGTGTCCCCTACATACGGTGGAATTATGTCAAAAAATTCTCCCTTAGATAGTCGCTTAAACACTAATCCCAAAACATCAGAAATCAAATGGAGTTATGGAATTTTTTTAAACTATGCCGCGACTGAAAAATGGAGCATGCGTTTTGGAATTAGTAAAACAAATTTGAGTTTCATTACAAAAAATGCAACTGTGAACGTCTCAGATTATAAAAATATAAACTATTCGAAAAATATTTCAAATACCTTTATTTACAATAATTTCGGTTTTTCAAAAACAATGACAATTACTCAGGATATTTCATATACAGAAATTCCACTTGAAATAAACTATAATATAAACAATAAAAAATTCGGTATCAGTTCCATATTAGGTCTGAGTTATTTGTTTTTGGACAAAAACAGCATTTTTATCGAAACCGAAAACGGGAATAGATTAAATATAGGAAATACGAAAAATTTATCCGAAAACACTTTTAGCGTCAATGCAGGCATTAGCATCGACTATAAGTTCTCCAGAAAAATAAAAGTATACATTGAACCAATGCTAAAATACCATCTCATTGATTATAAAAACAATAGCAACTACATTAATCCGTATTCTATTGGTGTGCAGACTGGACTTCACTTTTCATTTTTAAAATAAAATTACAAAGAAGATGTTCCTAAAAGTGTAGATACCCAAATTATCTGACTAAAAAAAGTTTATAAAAACGCGTTCATTCTTATAACGAGTACTTCTCTTTAATTTATTTCACAAACTATTGTAACTTTTTAGCAACTTCATACGTATAATCATTTGTACACTTAAAATTTAGGAGACAAAAAAACATGAGACAACTAAAAATCACCAAGCAGGTAACCAATCGTGAAACTGCTTCATTAGACAAGTATTTACAAGAAATTGGAAAAGTTGACCTTATTACCGCTGACGAAGAGGTAGAATTAGCACAAAAGATTAAAGCCGGTGACCAGAAAGCATTAGAAAAATTGACGAAAGCCAATTTACGCTTCGTGGTTTCGGTAGCAAAACAATATCAAAATCAAGGGTTAACCCTTCCCGATTTGATTAACGAAGGAAATTTAGGATTGATAAAAGCTGCACAACGTTTTGATGAAACACGTGGTTTCAAATTCATTTCATATGCCGTTTGGTGGATTCGTCAATCTATTTTACAAGCATTGGCAGAACAATCTCGTATCGTTCGTTTGCCTTTGAACAAAATTGGTTCTATCAATAAAATCAACAAAATGTACGCTTTACTAGAGCAATCTAATGAGCGCCCACCATCTGCTGAAGAAATTGCAAAAGAACTTGACATGACCGTAAATGACGTTAAAGAGAGCATGAAAAACTCTGGTCGTCATTTATCAATGGATGCACCTCTTGTAGAAGGAGAAGATTCTAACCTTTACGATGTATTGCGTTCTGGTGAATCTCCAAATCCAGACAGAGAATTAATCCACGAATCATTGCGTACCGAAATCGAGCGTTCATTAGAAACATTGACTCCAAGAGAGGCTGATGTAGTTCGTTTATATTTTGGTCTTGGTGATCAACATCCAATGACATTAGAAGAAATTGGAGAAACTTTCGACCTAACTCGTGAGCGTGTACGTCAAATTAAGGAAAAAGCAATCCGAAGATTGAAACACACTTCAAGAAGTAAAATATTAAAAACCTACTTAGGTTAATTGACAATATTCCCCAATTAAAATTTTTAAATTTTAAATCTTTTAATTCAAAATGAACAACAGTTTGATTGACTGTTCGTTTTTTGATTGATGATTGAAACTCCGGCTGATTACCGGAGTTTTATTTTTTTAATCTAAATTCATTTCCTGTTTTCTTATTTTTATTTCCATTTAAAATCATTTGAGTACAGCCTCGTAAAAAAGCGGAACCAAGCTTTTCGTGTACTCTTTTTATTCCCAAAAAATAAAAGGGTTTCCACTCCAATCCTTTGCACGAATAGCAGCGCACAAAACCTTGATATTGCTATTAAAAAACTTTCGCCATTTGTTGTAAAAAAACTACTTTTGCACAAACAACACAACTGTAAGATGTACTTCAGTGCGTCTCAACAAAACAACTATACAATGAAAAACACATTAATTGCACCATCAGTTCTTGCGGCTGATTTTGCTAATCTGCAGCGCGACATCGAAATGATCAATAATAGTGAAGCCGATTGGTTTCATATTGATATTATGGATGGCGTTTTTGTACCAAATATTTCTTTCGGAATGCCAGTTCTTGAAGCGATTTCAAGACATGCAAAAAAAACAATTGATGTTCATTTAATGATTATAGATCCGGACCGATACATCAAGACCTTTGCGGATTTAGGAGCAAATATCTTATGTGTTCACTACGAAGCATGTCCTCATTTGCACAGAACGTTACAAGCAATTAAAGCTGAAGGCATGAAAGCCGGAGTAGCTTTAAATCCACATACAAATATTGACCTTTTAGAAGATGTAATCAATGATATCGACTTGGTTTGTATCATGAGCGTTAATCCTGGTTTTGGCGGACAATCGTTTATAGAAAACACCTACTCTAAAGTTAGAAAATTAAAAGATTTAATCACTAGAAAAGGAGCAAGTACTATTATAGAAATTGATGGAGGCGTTACTAATAAAAATGCAAAACAGCTTGTTGAAGCCGGAGCTGATGTTCTTGTGGCAGGAAGTTTTGTTTTTAAAGCCGAAAATCCAACAGCAACGATTGCTGATTTAAAAAAATTGACTTCTTTTTAGTCATCACACCATTTTGCATAAAAAAAGCCAAAGACATTGCGTCTTTGGCTTTTTTTATAAATTTAATTTTAGATTAGCGCACTTATGTTGTAGTAATACCTCAACGAACGGCCCCAAATGCTCCGTTGGCAACACAGACCTTTGTTTTTTTAGCTACAATTTAATATTCTGCCTGAAGGATTCGCTCCAATAATTCATCATCATTCCGTTTAATAAAATCTGTCTCCAACTTTAATTCATTAGCCATATCTGATGTACTTATCTATTTGTATTCATTTCTAAAAAACTAAAGGCAAGTATAAAACTTGCCTTTAACCTAATTTAAAACAGTAACCAAACAAACATTATTATTAATACCCAGGATTCTGAATGTATAATCCTCCTGTGAAATCAATTTCTCTTTGAGGAATCGGATAATATTCATCTCTACCCGACGTAAAATGAGCATTTGAAAGAAAATCTTTTTTTGTTTTTTCAACACCAAGATAAGCGTTCAAAACCTGTTCAGCTTCACCCCATCTTACAAGATCAAAAAACCTAGGACCTTCCATTCCAAACTCTAATCTTCTTTCGAATTTAAGCGCTTTCCAAGCATATTCTTTTGAAGAAAAAGAAGCATATGGTGCAACTTTATAAACATTTGAAGCTCCAGCTGCCAATGGCATTGTTGTACTGGCTGCAGCTCTTGCTCTAACTTGATTAATTATTGGAAGTGCTTCACTGTATCTGTTTAATTGTATTAATGCTTCCGCTTTAAATAATAAGATATCTGCATATCTAATAAAATCAACATTTTTTGAAGTTCCTATAAATGGCCCGTTTTTCACATAACATGAACAATCAGGAGATTGCTGTTCTTTCATATTTCCATAGTATCCATAAACTCCAGGATCTCTCGCCCAACTGAATTTATAAACCATGTCTCCAGCTGTTTTCAATGTATTTTTATATTTAAATGGTCTTCCGGGAACTCCTACCGTATGATCAATCCTAGGATCAATCGTAACACCTGCAGCAAGCGGAGCATTTCCATTTCCATCAACTGCGTTAAAGACATCTGAATTGTTAAAAGTATCCAATAACGGTAAACCGTCTGCATCTGTTCTAAAAGCATTTACCATATTCTGGCTTGCCATATGAAAACCACAACATCCATAAAGAGGAGTACCGTGAGGAGAATTTAACCCAGTTACAAAACTAACTCTTCCTGTATTTGTCCCATCATTGATAGAAAATTGAACTGCCCAAATAGATTCTGATCCATTATCGTGACCATCTAAAAAGTTATTCCCAAAGTCCGGTTCTAAACTTCCAGTTACTTTATCCGCATAATCAATAACTTCTTGCAATCTAGCTGCATTAATACTTGTAACTTGATGTGTATCATTTTGTTCGTAAGCCTGATACAATCTTAATTTTGCTAAATAAGCTGCTGCTGCATTTTTATCAGCCCTTCCCGCCTGAGCCTGTGATTGGTCTAAATTATCGAATGCAAAAAGAAAATCATCCGCAATTTTATTCCACAACTCTTCATTTGACAAATCATTAGAAGTTTTTAGAATCTGTTCCTGAGTCAAATCTTCAGTTATAAAAGGAACTTTCTTAAACAACAATTTCAACATAAAATGAGAATGCGCTCTTAAAAAACGCAACTCCGCTTGTCTCACTTTTTTTAACGGATAATCCGTATCGGGAATTGCATTGATTACAGATAGAGCAAAATTAGCCCTTGAAATAGCCTTATAGTGATTCGTCCAAGTTCGAGGCAACATCCAATCTCCATAATCTGGAGTTGTCAGATTATATTGTTCGTAACGATCGATAACATCAACGTCTCCGCGACCACCTCCGCCTTTATAAGCATCATCTGATCGCACACTTCCATAAACCCATTGGTGCGTTATTGGCCCCACCATTTCGTCATTTCCAATTGCAGCATACGCTGCATTAACAAGGGCGTCTGCATTTTCTGCTGTAGCCACGTTCCCGGAAGACAATACTCCGGTAGGTTCATAATCTAAAAAATCTGAGCTACATGATGCCAAAAATAGGACTGACAAGAAGCTGATAACTATTTTATTATATTTTTTCATGAGAATTAATTAAAAATTAAAGTTTACACCTAATGATAAAGTCGTAGGCACTGGTATTCTGTTGACATCTGTTCGCTCTGGATCTGATCCTATGTATCCCTTTGGAGTAAACCAAAATAGATTTTCCCCTTGTGCATAGACTCTACATTTGGTTATGAATCCCGTTTTCCCAACTAAACGATCAGAAAATGAATATCCAATTTGCATACTTCTAATTTTAAAATAAGAATTATTTCTAAAAAGATAATCTGATGTTTGGGAGTCATTATGTGCCAAAGAAAGAGATGGCACGTCGGTATTTGTATTGGTTGGCGTCCAAGCATTAAATGTCCCTGGACCTGCATTTTCTCTACCTTGAACGAAATTATTCCAGTAAATATAAGGATCAACTCCAATTCTTCCTGCAACACCAGAACCAAAAACAGAAAAATCAACATTCTTATAGGCTAAACTAATATTAACACCATACTCTAATTTTGGAAGTGTTGTACCAATGAAAGTTCTGTCATCCGAATTTATGGCACCATCACCATTGATGTCAACAAATTTTATACCTCCCAATCTAGAACCTACTTGAGTAGCATGGGAATCGATCTCTTCCTGACTTTGAAATAATCCATCGGTTTTAAAACCAAAAATTTCAAACTGTGAATGACCAATTATAGAGTTCGCTGCTGTCCCTGGATATGCTGCCCTAACTTCTACTGGTAAATCTGTAATTTTATTTTTTGTTGCTCCAAAATTTGTGGAAACATTAAAATACAATCCATTATCTAATTTATCAGCATATCCTAATGTAAGTTCCCAACCCTTATTTGCAGTGGAAGCTCCATTTACAAAACGTTGCTGCCCTTCTCCTACAGTAGATGCAACTGGTGGTTTAATCAAAATTCCTACTGTGTTTCTTGAGAAATAATCAAACGAACCTGATAATTTATTTTCAAAAAAGCCGAAATCAAGACCAACGTTAACCTCTTTGGTAGTTTCCCATTTTAACCCCGAATTAGCTGCTTGTATTGATACAAAGCCAGAAGGTAAATTTCCTGTATTAGATCCATTCAAATCGTAAGCTGTTCCAACATTATAATAGATATTGAAAAAATCAGGAAAATATACATTTTGATTCGGTCCGTATCGTGCTTCATATAGTCCAAAACGAGCATTATCTCCAATAGACTGGTTCCCCACTTCACCATAACCAGCACGAAGTTTAAGAGTTGAGATTGTTGCAATCCCCTTTAAAAAATCTTCATTATTAATCTTCCAACCTACAGTAGCAGCTGGAAAAACTCCATATCTATTATCTTCTCCAAATCTTGAAGATCCATCTCTTCTTATAGTGAATGTAGCCAAATACTTGTCTGAGAACGCGTAGTTTAATTTACCAAACTGAGAAAGCAGTCTGCTTCCTGTAGAAATCCCATTATTTGTTCTAATTCCTGTTGCAGCTGAAAGTGTAAAATAAGACTCTGTCTCTACTGCAAATCCTTCAGCCCGGGCATATAAGGTATTCAAATCGGTTTTGGTCGATTCGGTACCTATAACTACTCCAATTTTATGATTTGAAACTTTCAAGTTATAGCTTAAAGTATTTGAAATCGTTAAACTTGAATATTTATTGGTATCAAAAGTCAAACTATTTGTACTTCTGTTAACAAACCCATTACTCACAGTTGGCTCAATGTCTTTTCTATTGAAATCATTAAAATCCATACCAATACTATTTCTGAAAGTAAGATTTTTCAAAATATCTATTTCTGTAAAGACATTTCCATACAAAGACATTCTTTTATTGTTATCCCATCTGTTTAGATATTGCATCAATAAAGGATTATTCCTATCTGAATAACCAGACCCTAATGGCCCGGCATATTCCCCAGAGGCTGTAAACACAGGAATTGTTGGCGCTAAGGTTATAGCCAATCCTGGTGTTGGTGCATTTCCTACATCATTAGCGGCATTTCTTTCGTTTGATTGTGTAAATTGAGAATTCACACCAAATCTAACTTTATCATTAAATAACTTAAAATTAGCATTAAGCCTGGCTGAATACCTTTCATAATTGGTATATTTCAACATACCTGAGTTATCTAAATAACCCATATTCAATACCGCATTTGCTTTATCAGACCCACCAGATATCGATAAATCATTGTTAATTAACAATCCTGTTTTATACATGGTCTCCTGCCAATCCGTATCTCCAACTGGCACATTAGTATCACCTCCTACATAAGGCTTAACTGATACACTGTTTAGTACCGGATTATTAAAGTCATTATTCCAGTCAAAATTATATATTTCACCATATCCTCCAGCCGGATCTGCATGATCATTTACCGATGCCTGCCACAAAACCTTTCCTCTGTCCAGTGCATTAAGCATTTTATATCGTTGTTTTTTCTCAGAAAGAACGGAAACGTTAGTACCATAAGAAACGCTTATTGCACCACCTTTAGCCGCATTTTTTGTTGTTACAATGATAACACCATTTGCAGCTCTGGACCCATAAATAGAGGAAGCTGAAGCATCTTTCAATACTTGAACAGATTCTATTGCACTTGGATTTAAACTGGCAAACACTTCAGGTCGTACTGTAGGAACTCCATCAATCACATACAATGGGTCTGTATTTCCTAGTGTACTTACTCCCCTGATTAAAATTCTACTGTTCGCTCCACTTGGATCACCAGATTTTTCAATGGTCAATCCGGCAACTCTACCTTGTAAAGCCTGCATAGCATTTCCAGAACTCATACTTTGTCCAGCAATAGGCTTTAAATCTACCACAGTAACAGCTCCCGTTACGTCTACTTTTCGTTCCTTCGAGTAACCTGTTACAACAATTTCAGTTAAATTTATTGACTCGGGTTTTAAAACAACATTTATCGATTCTTGTCCAGTAAGTTTAATTGTCTGAGTTGTAAAACCAGTGAAACTAATTATCAAAGTAGCGTCTTTTTCTAGTTTGTTGAGTGCAAAATTCCCATCAAGATCGGTCGTGGTGCCAATTTTTGTGCCGGAGACTGTAATTGATGCTCCTGGAAGCGACATTCCGTCTTCAGAAGAGGTCACCACCCCTTTTATTCCTGTGTTCTGGGCCGTAAGTGAAAAAAAGGAACCCATTAAAATTAAATAGAGGATGATTTTTCGTTTCATAATTTAGATAGTTTAGTTAAAATTTAGTTGGTTAATTGTTAAATTTTCAATGGTGAAATTGAAATTTTCTTTATTGACTGAAAATGTTTCCATTGGTTTTTCCGGAAAAAATATTTCGGTCATAACTGTTTGTCCGTTGTTGTAGAATACTTCGATTGAGGTCTTGTCAACAATTACTCTTACATCAATTTTGTCAAAATCTTCGGTAAATGGTGCTTTAGAAATTTGCTTTGCAAAAACATCTGAAAAAGACAAATCCCCTGATTTTTTTCTATCTATAAAAAAGTACTTGTCTTTTTTATTAATACCAAAATGTATGGTGTTATCAGAATTATTGGAAAGTGAAAAAGTGTAGACATCCTTTTTCAAGTTCTTCATTGTAAATCGAATATCTATTCTTGATAAATCAACCAGTGATTTATCAATTAACACCGTTTTTTTATCAATTTTAAGCGCCTCTTTCTTTATCGTTTTTGAAACATAATTTTGTAATTCTCTTACTGGCTGAGAAGAAACTCTGAAATGATTCCCTGCTTTTATAAGTTTTAATTCTCTTGGCAGTGTCATGCTTCCTCTCCATTTCTCTGTCGGAACTTTATTAGCATATTGCCAATTGGACATCCAACCCACAAACAACTTTCTGCCATCTGTCTCTGATATATTTGACCAAGTAACACCTGCATAATTATCTCTCCCGTAATCAATCCAAAGTGATTTATGCTGTTTCAAATCCTGAGTAAAAGAATCATCCAGCTTAAAAGTCTTGCCGTCAAAATCTCCAACAAAATATTGGGTTGCCGAACCTCCATTAGGACCTCCAGGATTTATACTTAGCAGAAGCACCCATTTGTATTCGTCAGAGCCATCAACAAGCATGGGGAAAAAATCCGGACATTCCCAAACACCTCCATGAGCCCCAATGTTTTTACCAAAATCAGAAAGCAATTCCCAATCTTTCAAATTTTTTGAAGCATAAAACATAGTTTTATCTCCAGCTGCTAAAACCATTAGCCATTGCTGATGAATATTATCCCAAGTCATTTTAGGGTCTCTGAAATCCTTAATATTAGGAAAGTTAACAACTGGGTTTTTTTCATACTTAGTCCAGGTCAAACCTTCGTCTAAGGAGTATGCAATTCCCTGCGATTGAATACCTGCCTCTCCTGTCTTCTCTTTTAAAGGATCATGATAGGTAAACATGGCTACAATGGGCGGATTTTGCAAACTGCCAAAACCAGATGTGTTTTTTAAATCAACTACAGCGCTTCCCGAAAAAATATACCCTTTCTCATCTGGATAAATAGCTATTGGCTTTTCCGTCCAAGTTATAAGATCATTACTTATAGCATGTCCCCAGTGCATTGGCCCCCAAACATTTGAATCAGGATAGTGTTGGTAAAAAAGATGGTAATATCCATTATAATAAAACATCCCATTTGGATCGTTCATCCATCCTTTTTTTGGCGTAAAATGAAAATTCGGTCTATAAAGCTCTTCCTCCGAATACACTCTTTTATCCAAAAGGGATGATTTTTTACAACTAATTAAGGCCAGTAATCCCATTGTACAGCATATTATTCTTAAACATCTTTTTTTATTCGCTTTGCTCATAACGTTATTTTTTTATTAATTTTTTACTTAATTCTTCTAAAGAAATTCCTTTGGTTTCCGGCATTAAAACGGCAACAAACACGAGTTGAAAAACCATCATTACGGCAAAAAACAAGAACACAACTCCTGGACCTATCGTGGAAAACAAAAATGGAATAAGAGAAGGAATAATTGCTGCTAAAATCCAGTGCGTTGTGCTCCCAAAAGCTTGTCCGGAAGCTCTCAGATGGTTTGGAAAAATTTCAGAAATAAAGACCCAAATGACTGCTCCCTGACCTATTGCATGTGAAGCAATAAATAAGAATAAGAAGATTGGAACAGCCATTCCTTGCCAATGCAAGAAGAAAGCCATAGCTACAAGACTAAGAGAAATAATATATCCTATTGAACCAATGTACATTAAGACTTTTCTACCGAGTTTATCTATTAGAAAAACACCTATTAGAGTAAAAACTAAATTGGTTGCACCAATACCGATACTGCTTAACAAAGCGGTACTTTCCCCTAAGCCTGCCTCTTGAAAAATTCTAGGCGAGTAATACAAGAATGCATTAATCCCTGATAACTGATTAAAAAAGGCTATAAAAAAAGCTAGAATTAAAGGAGTACGATATTTTTTGAGAAAAATATTCTCATTGGCAGCAGCTGAATTATTATCAAGATGAATTTCTGAAATCAATTTTTCTACATCATCACCAGGATACATTCTTTGTAAAACATCCTTAGCTTCTTCATTTCTAGATTTGGACAACAACCATCTTGGGCTTTTTGGAATCGTAAAAATAAATAATGTATAAATAAAAGAGGGGATTGCTTGTACTCCCATCATCCATCTCCATGAATTTTCACCGGTATTTCTTAACAAATAATTCGAAAGAAAGGCAATCAGAATTCCCAATACAATATTGAATTGATAGAAAGCAACTAGTTTACCTCTATCTTTTGCTGGCGCAATTTCAGAAATGTATGCTGGTGCAGCAATTGTAGAAGCTCCGACACCAAGCCCTCCAATAAATCTAAATACGGCAAAAACAATTGGATCATTTGCAAAAGCAGAACCGATGGCAGAAATGAAAAATAGAATTCCTATCCATAATAAAGTATTCTTTCTTCCTATTTTATTAGTTGGTATCCCTCCAAATATTGCTCCAAAAACGGTACCCCATAAAGCCATCCCCATTACCACTGTTCCATGGAAAGCATCGGAGGAATTCCATAGAGCCTGTAGCTTTTTGTCAGCTCCAGAAATAACAACAGTATCGAAACCAAAAAGGAATCCTGCTAATGACGCAATCAAAGACCAAACAACAATTTTTTTCATTATCAAAAAATATTAAATTAGATTGCTAAGATATCCGCAAAAGCTTTGCATGTATTTTGAGGATGTTACAATTTTATTTAATACTACTATAGAAGCACGAACAAAAACACAACCTACTGTCTTTAAAGGTGTTACGCTTAAAAAGAAACAAAGAACTATTTCGTTATAGTTTGATTATGTTACCCTTGTTACAACTATGTTACTTCAGTTTTAAAAAATATTGGATGCTTGTTGATTAAAATAAATTCTACTTGATTGATTTTATTCATTTAATAAAATTTTAAATTTATTTTTAGAAGAAGTATAAAAATATTCAACAAAAAAAATGAATATATTAAGTAATTCAGACTATTGCCTTATTTCAAAAAAAATATGGGAAGGAATTAAGAAAGAACCTAAAGCATTTTATAAATCTATTCATAGAAAATTGTATCGAGAACAAGAAAATTGATAATTAGACACAGGACAAGCACTCAGAGTTAACTTTACCGTTCTTTTGGATACCCTGAAAATCACCTCGTATATATTCTTCCTACCCAGGTAGGCTTCATCTGCTCTTTTGATTATTTTTCTCCTCTTTTCCATAAAAAAACCATCAAAATCTAATTTTGATGGTCCTGATATTAATATGAAAATACTAAACAGTCCTTTTATAAACATACTATATAAAACGAACTGAATCTATTTCTTTACTAAGCTATTCTAAAATAAGCTAATGGAGATTGGAAATGCTATAGTGAAGATTTACTGTAGAATTTTATTTAAAACTTTTTAGATCTGAAAAAATAACTTCTCCGTTTTCTGCGAAAATAGCCCATGGATTTTGATTCATTTTATAGATACGGTTTGTAAAAGCTATTTCGTCATTAATATATATAACACAAACCGAATTTTCAGAAATGATTGTTATATCAAACTCTTTATTAGCAGGGACATTTAGTGGAAGTTGCGTTAAATTTAATGAGGCGGCATTTTTCATAACCTTATCTAATCTTAATTGATTTTTGGCTAAATCAAATACAATGGCAAATACTTCATTTCGTGTTTCACATGCTCCAAATTCAAAACCAAACTGAGTAGACGATGTCGCTTTTATATGCGCTTTAATTTTAAATGCTCCCGTATTTCTGTCAAATACTGAAAATGCTTTTTGAGCCTCATTAACAGTTAATGTATGTGTATCCCCTTTTTTTGTCGCTCCAAAACCTATTGTCGAATTTAAAGCTTCATTAATAACAAACTTGTTGTTTACACCATCAGGTATCGTAAGACCCAATGTTCCATTCGGATGCTGAACAAGGCGATGAGTTACCAGTGCTCCAGCCCAATCAAAAATAGCAGAATCGCTGTTTTTATTTTTAGTAGGACACCATCCGGTTAGATATCGTTTTATGCCATCGGTAACTGTTTTTCCAGCGTAGAAAGCAACTCCATCTAACTTATTGTTCACAGGAGTAATCCAAGTATTCGATGTTAGCTGACGGTATTTATAGTGTACCATTCGATCATCAATATTAGAATAAATCAAATATTGATAATCACCCATACTAAATACGTCTGGACATTCCGTTATAAAAGTAGATGCATCCTCGTAAAATGGCTTTTCCAAAGTCCAATCTCTTAAGTTAGTGGAACTGTATTGAGCGAGTACTGCTCGCCATGGCACAGTATTGTCAGAAACTAAACCAACCTCAGAACGTGTGGCTATCAACATTTTATACTTTCCTGTAATTTTGTCTTCTATCACGATTGGATCTCTAAATTCATTGCGATCATATCCCCAAGAAGCCTGTAACAAAAAGGAAGCGTCTTTTGTCCAATTTTTTAAATCCGTCGACGTTGCCAGCATAATTTTTTCTTTAGGATCAAGATTTCCGTTATGTCCTGTATAAAAAGCATAATAGATACCATCCAATTTAAAAACGGCTCCTGTACCCAATGCGCCATCCTGATCTATAGCGGTTCCAGTAGCAATGATTTCGCTATTGCCTGTAAATGTAGCAAAATCAGTGGTAGCTACTTTGTACCAAGGATGAAATGTTGGCAATGAATTCCTTGCATCATGCAAATAGAAAATATGGAATACTCCATTTTCGTAAAATGGTATGGGATCACCAACCCAGCCTACTGTTGGTTTGAAGAAAGTAGTATACGCTCTGTCTAACTCATTAACGCTCTGGCAAGGTGGAGCATTTGTGACTACAATTGGATCTCCAGGTTTATCATCTTTACTACAATTATAAAATAATACAAAACAAAGTGGAAGACATAAAAACTTAAGGTTTATTTTCATATTTTGATGGTTTACGAGAACTACCAAGTACGCAGACTTGATAATCTCAGATTATTATTTTTTATCAGAAAAGTGGATTGAATAAGAAATGAAAAAAAATTCGCTGCTGTAATTTTAAAATCAAACAAAAAATTAATTATGTTTAAATCCAAAATTTCAAGTCCTAAGATATTTTTAAAAACACAGTTTTATTATAGGAATCTCACAAGTTTATACAATGCTTTTTAAAATCATAAAAAATACAAAATAACACACTGAAAACAAGCGAGTTATGTTTTAAAAATAAAAGCAACTACTTCGATGTAGTTGCTTCTATGTTACATAAATTACAATTAGGTTACACGATCTTCTTAAGAAGAAAATGTACAACAGAAAAAATCTATTTTTTAATTTTATATTCTTTAGGCGTAACCCCAAATTTATTTTTAAATGAAGTTGAAAAATAATTTGGTGATGAAAAACCAACTGCATATGCAATTTCTGAAATGTTTAAGTCTGCTTTTTTCAGCAACTCTTTTGATTTATCTAACCGTCTGTTATTAACATGATCACTGACACTAATTCCCAATATAGCTTTCACTTTTCGATACAATTGTATCCGTGAAATAGTTAAACTTCGCGCAAGATCTTCAACGGTATAGGCAGAATTACCCAAGTTTTTTTCAATAAGATCATTTAACTTTCGTAGAAAATCTTGTTCAGAAACCCCAAAATCACCATCCTCAATATTTAAAATATTATTGGTATAATAAAACCGTAGTTTCTCTCTATTAAAGAGTAATCCTTTTATCGATTGCGCCAGTACTTTTAAATTGAAAGGTTTAGTCAAAAAGATATCAGCTCCGCTTTCTAAAGCTTTCAAATAGGATTCCTGAGCATCTGAAGCAGTAAGCATAATAATAGGAATATGTGACGTTCTTAAATCTTTCTTGAGTATTTCACAAATTTGAAAACCATTCTTTTCGGGCAAATTTAAATCACAGATAATAATATCTGGAATTAACTCCAATGCTTTTTCAATTGCGTTGGTACCATCAGATGCAAAAAAAGTATATTCTGCTGAGAATTTATGAGACACAAAATCTAAAAGCTCCTTATTGTCCTCTATATATAGAATCGAATATTTATCTTCGGTGTTTTTGGGCTCGACACTTTGAATAAACTCCGAATCCAGATAATCCGGCTCATGAACAAAATCCAGAATTGGCTCTTTTATTATATATTTTTCATCAAGATGCTCTTTTCCTAACTGCAATGTAATTATAAATTCCGCTCCATTTTTTGAATTAATTTCTATTTTTCCTTTATGTAGTTCGACAAAACTTTTTGATAAATGAAGTCCTATTCCAGAACTATTTCTGTAATTGTTTGAACCTTGGTAAAAAGCCTTAAAAACCTCCTTCAGTTCATTTTCCGGAATCCCAATACCCGAATCTTTAAAGTAAATTTTAACGGTACTATTGTGTTTATCTTCTTTTATTGTAATCGAAATTTTACCCTTTTCAGGAGTGAATTTAAAGGCATTGGATAACAAATTAAAATAAACTTTATCCATTAGATTCCGATCTATATAAACTTCCAGTTCCGGATTGTTAGTTGTCAATGAAAAATCAATATTTCTTTTCTTTGCTTCCCGATCAAAATCACCAATGATACTTTTCGAAAAATCTAAAATATTAGTTTTTGATGCTCTCAAAGTAAATTTTTGATCTTCTGTTTTTCTATAGTCTAATAACTGATTGATTAACCTGAGTAATCTTCTGGAGTTATTATACATCAGATTAATTTCTTTATTGATGGAAGTCCCTTTATTCTTAAATTCATTTCCTAAAGATTCTATAGAACTCAATATCAGCGTTAATGGCGTTTTGAATTCATGAGATAAACCTGTAAAAAAATTAAGTCTCGCTTCGTTACTTAGTTTTAGTTCTTCAGAAAATTTTTCAATTTCATTTTTTTGACTGACAACTTTTTTATTTGTCTCTTCTAATTCTTTCTTCTTACGGCGAATAGTGATTCCAGAATAAATACTATATATCGCTAAACTTAGCACAATTACAAATAAAGAAATTAATAGTTTCAGAAGATTACTCTGAGTAGAGTATTTCTTTTCCTGATTTTTTATAATACTTTGTTGCTGCTCAATATCAGATTGTTGAATTGTTATTTTATCAAATTGATTGCTCATTATATCCGCATTAAGAGAATCTATCAATAAGGTATTTAGTTTGTTATTTTTAGGAACGATCTCTTTCCCTACAATCCTCAATGCAAGCTTAATAGCTTCGCTACCACCAGTTGGATATAAAACGGTTGATTCTAAGACTCCGTCTTTAACTAATTGAATCCCGCCATTTGGACCATTAATTCCATCTACTCCTATAAATTTTATTTTTTTTTCCCGCTTTTTCTGCTTAGCTACTGACCACGATTGGTATGCAATTACATCATTATATGCAAAGACATAATTAATATCGGAATAACTTTCTAGAGTTTTGACAAACTCATTCTTAGGTAATTCATCATTTTTCGCTTCTAAAGTAATTACTTTAATTCCCGGATATTGGTTAACGATTTGTCTAAATCCCAAACTTCTTTCTAAACCTGGCGATGTATTGTAAGACCCTTTAATTTCAATCACATTTGCATGCCCTTTAGACAATGAAACAATATGCTTCCCAGCAATTCGTCCTACTTCAACATTATCTGCTCCTAAGTAAGCCGTGTAATTTGAAGAATTTATTTTTCGATCCACTATAATTACAGGAATACCTTTTGCATTTGCTTTTTCTATTACCGGAATAATACTGTCTGATTCAAAAGGAGAAACTATGATGACATCAACTTTATCTTCAATAAATTTTTCAATATCCCGAATCTGTTTTTTTGATTTACGATTTGCATTATAAATTTTCAGATTAACCTCTGGATGAAGTGAAGTCTCTACCTCCATTGCATGGTCCATTGATGTTCTCCAAATATCATGATCTATACTTTGTGAAAATCCAATGAAAACTTCCTTTTTTTCTTTATCAGATTTGCAGGAATTCAATATATATAAGAAACTTGCCAGCAGTATAAAACAAACTCTTCTTGACATACGATTTATGGTTTATTAAAAAATATTTTTAGCTAATTAATAGCTATTCTTGTAGTTGATTTTCCTAAATTCATATCTGTAAAAAATAATCTTAAGAATACACTATTTCTATAAAGTTTTAAAATAGGTTTTCAGACTTATGAATGTATCCAATTGCATTGACAATTAGTTTTTTTTTGCAGATATCAGATATCATTTTTATATTAAATGTCAAATGATATTTTAAAGTATTAAACAAATATACATTATTTTACAATTTGTTTTATCCCATTTCCGGTTTTTAAATCAATGTAAATCAATAACACAAAACAGCTGTTTTTAAATTTTATATTCTTTCGGCGAAACTCCAAATTTATTCTTGAAAGAGGTGGAAAAATAATTCGGCGATGAGAAACCAACTGCATATGCAATTTCTGAAATGTTTAAATCTGACTTTTTCAGCAACTCTTTTGATTTATCTAATCGTCTGTTATTAATGTGATCACTGACACTAATTCCTAAAATAGCTTTCACTTTTCGATACAGTTGTACCCTCGAAATAGTTAAACTTCGCGCAAGATCTTCAACAGTATAGGCAGAATTATCTAAGTTTTTTTCAATAAAATCATTTAACTTTCTTAGAAAATCTTGTTCCGAAGCACCAAAATCACCATCCTCAATATTTAAAATATTATTGGTATAATAAAACCGTAGTTTCTCTCTATTAAAGAGTAATCCTTTTATCGATTGCGCCAGTACTTTTAAATTGAAAGGTTTTGTCAAAAAGATATCAGCCCCACTTTCCAAAGCTTTTAAATAGGATTCCTGATCATCTGAAGCGGTTAGCATTATAATAGGAATATGCGACGTTCTTAAATCTTTCTTGAGTATTTCACAAATTTGAAAACCATTCTTTTCAGGCAAATTCAAATCACAGATAATAATATCTGGAACTAACTCCAATGCTCTTTCAATTGCATTGGTACCATCAGATGCAAAAAAAGTATATTCCGCTGAGAATTTATGAGACACAAAGTCTAAAAGCTCCTTACTGTCCTCTATATACAGAATCGAATATTTATCTTCGGTGTTTTTGGGTTCGACACTTTGAATAAACTCTGAATCCAGATAATCCGGCTCATGAACAAAATCCAGAATTGGCTCTTTTATTATATCCTTTTCATCAAGATGCTCTTTTCCTAACTGTAATGTAATTATAAATTCTGCTCCATTTTTTGAATTAATTTCTATCTTCCCTTTGTGCAGTTCGACAAAACTTTTTGATAAATGAAGTCCTATTCCAGAACTATTTCTGTAATTGTTTGAACCTTGATAAAAAGCATTAAAAACCTCCTTCAGCTCATTTTCCGGAATCCCTATACCCGAATCTTTAAAGTAAATCTTAACGGTACTATTGTGTTTATCTTCTTTTATTGCAATCGAAATTTTACCCTTTTCAGGAGTGAATTTAAAGGCATTGGATAACAAATTAAAATAAACTTTATCCATTAGATTTCGATCTATATAAACTTCCAGTTCCGGTTTGTCTGTTGTCAATGAAAAATCAATATTTCTTTTCTTTGCTTCTCTATAAAAATCACTAATAATACTATTCGAAAAATCTAAAATATTAGTTTTTGATGCTCTCAAAGTAAATTTTTGATCCTCTGTTTTTCTATAGTCCAATAATTGATTAATTAATCTGAGTAACCTTCTCGAGTTATTATACATCAGATTAACCTCTTTATTCACGGTAGCTCCTTTATTCTTAAATTCACTTCCCAAAGATTCTATGGAATTCAATATCAAAGTCAACGGCGTTTTGAATTCATGAGACAAACCTGTAAAAAAATTAAGCCGCGCTTCATTACTTAGTTTTAGTTCTTCAGAAAATTTTTCAATTTCATTTCTTTGACTGACAACTTTTTTATTTGTCTCTTCCAATTCTTTCTTCTTACGACGAATAGTTATTCCAGAATAAATATTATATACCGCTAAACTTAGCACGATCGCAAATAACCCAATTAAAAGTTTCAGAAGATTACTCCTGGTCGAATATTTCTTTTCCTGATCATTAATAATCTTTTGTTGCTGCTCAATATCAGATTGTTGAATTGTAATTTTATCAAATTGATTGCTCATTATATCCGCGTTAAGCGAATCTATCAATATCGTGTTAAGTTTATTATTTTTAGGAACAATTTCTTGATTGGCTATTCTCAAAGCCAATCTTATGGATTCACTTCCTCCTGTTGGATATAAAACAGTTGCTTCTAATATTTTATCCTTAACAAATTGTATCCCTCCGAAAGGTCCGTTAAGTCCATCTACCCCTATAAATTTTATTTTTTTTTCTAAACCTTTTCCCTTGGCAATTTTCCATGCATTATATGCAATTAAATCATTAAAGGCGTATACGTAGTCAATATTAGGCAAGCTATCTAATAGCTTTACATAATTCGGTTTTGGATGTCCAAAGTCATCTGAGTCGAGGTCAAAAACTTTAATACCCGGATATTGTTTAACAACCTGTTTAAACCCCAAGCTTCTTTCCAGACCAGGCGATGTAGTTAAATCTCCATAAATTTGAATCACATTTGCACGCCCTTTAGATAATGAAACAATGTGTTTCCCAGCAATTCGTCCTACCTCAATATTATCTGCTCCTAAATATGCGGTGTAATTAGTGGTATTTACTTTTCTATCAACTACGATTACCGGTATACCCTTGGACTTGGCTTTTTCTATTACCGGAACGATAGAATCCGATTCAAAAGGAGAAACTATGATGACATCTACTTTATTTTCGATAAATTTTTCAATATCACGAATCTGTTTTTTGGGTTGGCGATTTGCATTATAAATTGTCAGGCTAGCCTCTGGATGAAGTGAAGTTTCTACCTCCATAGCATGGTTCATTGATGTTCTCCAAATATCGTCATCAACGCTTTGTGAAAATCCAATAGAAATTTTTTCTTTATCGCTTTCTGATGAATTACAGGAATTTAGTATAGCTGCAAAAATTAATAATAGTATGAGACTGGTCCCTCTTAACATAGAATTCATGGTTAATTTATAAAAATAAGTATACGTTATTCGGACCAAAAATCAATTTGCCGTTACAATTGATTCCTGCAGCCATAAGCTATAAAATAATTTTCGCAGTTAGTATAGACTTAATTTAAGTTTCAAAAATACGTACTGATTTATTGTAATTTCGATCGTGTAGTAATTACTATTTTTTGTAGAGTTAGTATCATTTTCTTTTTAAATATCAAATGATTTTTTACAATTTTAGACAAATATATAAAAATATGGCATTATTATTTCATTTTACATAATGATTTTCTTTTTAGCAAGTTAAAGTCCGTTTTTGTTAGAAAAGTACTTACTAAAGATAAAAAACTAAAAGATTTAATCCATAAAAAACAACAACGGGATGTATCGAAGTTATGGCCCAAAGTAAAAATTATTTAAAAAAATTTTGATTTCATTGGCACAATCCAATGCAGTCAATTTCTCTAAAGGTAAGATCTAGAATTGAGAACCTTCGATTTCAAACTCCTATCGTCTCTCAAATACAAGTACCGTCATAGCAAACCTCATTGTAGCCAAGGCTTCTTTCGTACTTTAATATTCATCCTTAAAATTAATCATTTTAGCAACATGCCTGTATAATTCAGGATGCGTTGCTTTAAAAATAGGAGGTGTTTCAAAAAAATGTTCTAGGACTACCGATAAAAATTCAAATTGATTTTCAAAGGCATATCGCCTAAAATAGCCTTTTTGCTGTAACTCGATATTTAAATTTTTATCTGTATAATATTTTATTACTTCATTGAATTCATCAAAAAAGATAATGGCACTTGGATCATTACTTTTCAAACAATAAAAATGCAAAACATGAGAAAATTCATGTAAACCAAGGTTAATATTATCATTTGATGTTGAATGTCCCAATAAGAAATCTTCCCATGAAAAAACTATTGTTTTCATTCTAGGATTAAATTCTCCCTTATGATATTCCTGATTTACAGTGGAATAGTAACTAGATGGATAAATAATTATTTTGTCTAACAAACCCACAAGATAATTTCTCATTCCAAAAGTCAACATTACATACGTTCCGGCAATTAGCATTCGCATCTGGTCCGTAATGACAATTTCGTTACCTATAAACTGATAGTTCTCAATAAACCCTTTTACCCGATGTTCAAAATACATTTTCCTCTTAGGGGAAAGCCTATTATAAAACGGAAATTCTTTTAGCAAAACTTGACGCTGATTTAATTTTAATTTTTTTGAAAAAGGATACCAATGAATATAAAGTGGCTTATTGAATAGTAAAAGGTAGGAAGGTTCCAGAACCCTAAAAATAATTATTAGAAGAAGTAATGCCCCAAACAATACGTAAATAAAAAATTGTCCTGTCATATTTTTTGTCTTCTATTAAAACAAAAATACTCCAAAATAATCAAGTTCGCTTGAAATTATTTTGGAGTATTTTTACTTATTCGTGACCACGGCAGGGTTCGAACCTGCAACCCTCAGAGTCGAAATCTGATATTCTATCCAGTTGAACTACGCAGTCATTATACTTGTTTAGATTGTTAATTAACAATTTAAGATCTATGAAGTAAAATCGTTAATTATCAATCTTTTTTTATGTCAATAATTTTTTCACTATTGTCGAAATGGTTTTCCCTTCAGCAGTTCCACCTAATTGTGCAGCAGCTAGTCCCATAACTTTTCCCATTGAAGCAATACCTGAAGCCCCCGTTTCTGCAATGATTTTTGCAATTACTGCTTCTACTTCTGCCTCGCTTAATTGTGCTGGCAAGAACTTTTCAATTACTGCGATTTGAGCCAATTCCGGTTCAGCCAAATCCAAACGATTTTGTTCAGTGAAAATTTTAGCGCTATCCTTACGAGTTTTTACTAATTTTTGAAGCAATTTTATTTCGTCTTCTGCGGTGATTTCTTCCTTAGACCCTGTCGCTGTCTGAGCCAATAGGATTTCAGATTTAATAGCTCTTAAAGCTTCTAATGCAACTGTATCTTTGGCTCTCATGGCGGTTTTCATTTCGTCCATGATTTGTACTGATAAACTCATAATAATAATTTAATTTTAATTTGCTGTTCAATCTTAAAACTGAATAGTGTAAACTGATTACTTTTTAAATACCCCATCATGATAGTGAAAAAACTTTTTTGGAGAAAAAACTTGAAACTAAAGCTACATTAAGGCCCGACAAATTTAAAGAAATTTACTGGAATTAACAATAGATTGCTTTCTTCTCACCTCACAAAAAAATAACCCGAAAATTAAATTGAATTTTCGGGCCATCTCATTTTGGTTTGAGTTAGTTAGTCTACGTTATCATGTAGGTAAGAGTTATTAGAACGCAACTGTAAATCATTGTTACTGTCTGTCCCCACAGAAATTCTAGAATTAGTATTATTGGCCTGGTTATTTGATATATCTATTCCTAATCTCTTGTAAGCAGGTTCTTTTTCATATTCATCAATTTTAGAAACATTATTATGAAACTTGTAATTGAATTCTTTTAATTTTTTTCTTCTTTCATCAGCTCTCATTCGCAGTGATTCTTCAATAGTCATTTCCGTAGGAGAAATGGCATCAAAGTCAACAGGTGTATTTACTGATGGACTTACTTGTTTCATGGTGATATTCAACTCCGCAGGAATAACAACTTCTGGAGTTTTCACAACTGGCTTAGTCATGAAATCATTCTCAGGCTCCATGTATTCTTCAAGAGAATATTTAATGATTCCATTATCCGTCAATTCCGTTACCGGAACAAATTGAACTGCCTCATTTACCTTAATATCACGCGTTTCATTTGATAATTCAAACAAAACTTTGGTTTCTTCCACTTGTGCTACCGGCTCTGTTTTGAAAAGTGGCAAATCAAAGGAGAAAGTAGTTTGTTCTTGTCTTTCAATAACTTTTGGCTGCACCGCTTTTACTTCTTTAACTTCGGCAACTGGCGAAGTGATCGTAAAATCAATATCAGTGATAGGAGAAACAATTTCGAAAGTCACATCTAAGTTTTTAATAAATTCAGACATAACTATCAATTCTTCTTTATTTATTGTCGGAGCTTGTGCGGTTACAACCGGTTCAGGTGCAACTACAATATCTTCTAATAAATCGAAAACAATTCTTTCACCTGAATTAGAAATCGGTGATTCTGTATTGGAATCAAATCCAGCCACAGTTCTATTAGTTAGATTGTGCACACTTCTTTGCTCGTCTTCCAGTGTATGAATTATTTTTTTAGGCTCAGTGTTTACGATTCCATTTTGTTGTTCAATATCAAAACCTGTTGCGATAATTGTTACTGCAATTGCATCACCTAGAGATTCGTCTTCACCAACCCCCATGATAATATTTGCATTATGACCTGCCTCGATTTGAATGTGGTCATTGATTTCTCCAATTTCGTCAATTGTAATTTCGTTAGTTCCAGAAACGATAAGCAACAATACGTTTTTGGCACCTGTGATTTTATTATCATTTAACAAAGGAGAATCTAAAGCGGCAACAATCGCTTCCTTAGCTCTATTTTCACCTGAAGAAACAGAAGATCCCATAATAGCCGTTCCGCTATTAAACAATACTGTTTTAGCATCTCTTAAATCGATATTTTGGGTATAGTGATGCGTAATTACTTCAGCAATTCCTCTTGAGGCTGTCGCCAAAACTTCATCTGCTTTTGAAAACCCAGCTTTAAAACCAAGATTCCCATAAACCTCTCTTAATTTGTTATTATTGATAACAATTAAAGAATCGACTTGTTTACGTAATTTTTCAATACCAATTAAGGCTTGTTCCTGACGCACTTTACCTTCAAATAAGAAAGGTAATGTCACAATTCCTACAGTAAGAATATCTCTTTCTTTAGCTAATTGTGCAATTACTGGTGCAGCACCAGTTCCCGTTCCACCACCCATTCCGGCAGTGATAAATACCATTTTAGTATTAACATCCAACATTTTTTCAATATCAGAAATACTTTCTATAGCTGATTGTTGTCCAACATCTGGGTTAGCTCCAGCACCAAGTCCCTCCGTTAAATGTACTCCTAACTGTATTTTATTAGGTACAGAACTGTTTTGTAAGGCCTGAGAATCCGTATTACATACGATGAAATCTACGCCCTTAATCCCTTGTTTAAACATGTGATTTATGGCGTTACTTCCGCCTCCACCTACACCAATAACTTTTATTACATTTGATTGGTTCTTTGGTAAATCAAATGAAATACTTCCAAATTCTGAGTTGCTCATCATTTTATTTGGTTTTTGATATTTATTATTACTTATTGTATTTTTTGGGCACTGCCCTTATTCTGCATTATCTAAGAAATCTTTAATCTTATCAACATAACGATCGAAGAAATTTCTTTGAATTCTGTTTACTGTCGAATTCTGTTTTTCACTAGTGCTTCTTGCCTCTTCATCAACTTCCTCTTCTGAAACCTCAATCACTGGCGCCTGAACTATTGGCTGTCTGTAAACTGGTGCCTTTGGTTGTTCAATCGCGTCCATTCTCACAGCACTCTGAGTATTATTTTCAATACTATTCATGACCAAACCTACTGCAGTAGCATACAAAGGACTTGAGATCTCCTCATCTGAATTTCCAGCCAAGTGCTCGTTTGGATATCCAATTCTGGTATCCATTCCTGTTATGTATTCCACTAACTGCTTGATGTGTTTCAATTGAGCTCCACCACCAGTAAGTACGATTCCCGCGATTAATTTTTTACGAGGATCTTCATGTCCATAAGCTTTTACTTCCGTAAAAACCTGATCAATAATCTCTACAACACGAGCATGAATAATTTTAGATAAATTTTTCAAAGAAATTTCTTTTGGCTCTCTACCTCTTAATCCCGGAATTGAAACAATCTCGTTGTCTTTATTTTCTCCTGGCCAAGCAGATCCAAATTTAACTTTCAATAATTCAGCTTGTTTTTCAATTATAGAGCACCCTTCTTTAATATCATCTGTAATAACATTTCCACCAAAAGGTATGACAGCCGTATGGCGAATAATACCATCTTTGAAAATGGCCAGATCTGTAGTTCCACCGCCTATATCGATAAGTGCAACTCCTGCTTCTTTTTCTTCCTGACTTAAAACGGCATCTGCAGAGGCCAATGGTTCCAATGTCAAACCGGACAATTCGATTCCTGAACTTTGAATGCATCTGCCTACATTACGTATTGATGAGGCTTGCCCTACTACAACATGAAAACTAGACTCTAACCTTCCCCCATACATCCCTATAGGCTCTTTGATTTCAGATTGCCCGTCAATTTTAAACTCTTGCGGCAAGACATGTATTATTTCTTCACCAGGCAACATCGCCAATTTATTTACTTGGTCAATCAAAAGTTGAATATCGTTTCCTCCAATAACCTCCTCTGGATTGTTTCTGCTTATATAATCTGTATGCTGAATACTACGAATATGTTGACCCGCAATCCCTACTACTACATCCTTTATTTTATAGCCTGAATTATTTTCAGCTTCTTGTATCGCTTGTTGTATCGACTGTATAGTTTGAGTGATGTTATTTACAACGCCTCTAGCCACACCTAAACTCTTAGATTTCCCTACACCTAAAATTTCCAGTTTCCCATATTCATTCTTCTTGCCTATCATGGCAACTATTTTAGTTGTCCCAATATCTAGACCTACTGCAATATTCTCTTTTTCCATTATCTATTATTTAGTGCAAACTACTTGTTCCGTAAATCGGAGATCAATTTTTTTATACTTATACAACGAACTATCTAAAACCGCTTTTTGAAAAAAAGCTTTATAATTCTTAAATTTTCGCTCTACATTTATCATTCTACCAAAATCAATTTGATAATCAAAATTTCTATTGAGCATTTTTAAGCTTCCGTTCGGCATAATTTCAATTCCGATAATGTTTTTTTTCAAAAACGCATCGTCATAGATTGTGCGAAATAAATCGGCTAAATCTTCGTTATTTTTTTTATTTACCCCCCCAGATACAAGTGGAACTCTCGCTGTAAAATTAGTTGACAATGGCATTCTATTCCCTTCGTAATCAATATAAAAAGACCTCCCTTTGTCAAAAACTCTAGCTATAGGAGTTTTTTGTTTTACTACTGCTTTCAATACACCATCAATACTAACAAACACGTCCGATTTTTCAATCATTTCTTGCGCATTCAGATTTCTCTCCAGCTTATTCAAATCTAATTTAACTTTTTCAATGCCTGATGCATCTCTTTTATTTTCTATTAACAATTTATTAACCGTTTCTTGCTTAACAAAAGGAGCGTTATCTCCTACAAAAACAACGACAGATTTAGACAATTTTCTCTTTTCATTTCGATTTGAAGTAAATGAAAACAGAAAAATCACCAATACAAACATCAGTAATAATCGAATATTTGTCCAATTAAAGAGTCTCATTTATCGCTTTTTTTATGGATGGTACTAATTCTCCAATATCTCCCGCTCCTATAGTTACGATAACAGTAGCTTTGCTTGCTAAAATTACTGGAATCAGATCGCTTTTAGCAACTATTTGTTTCTTCTTGTTGGTCATTTTATCCATCAGCCATTGCGAATTTATACCTTCCATTGGCAATTCACGGGCAGGATAAATATCTAATAAAATAACATCATCAAAAGCAGATAAACTTTTGGCAAAATCATCAGCAAAATCTCTAGTTCTACTGAATAAATGTGGTTGAAAAATAGCCAAAACTTTTTGGTTCGGATACAATTCGGTAACTGCCTGATGTACTGCATTTATCTCCGTTGGGTGATGTGCATAATCATCAACATAAACTAACTTTTCAGTTTTAATCTGATAGGAAAATCTTCTTTTTATTCCTTTGAATGATGCTATGGCTTTTGCAATGGCATCGGTTGGGGTGCCGAATATATCTGCCATTGCGATAGCCATTAAAGCATTCATTAAATTATGTTTTCCCGGTAATCCGAAATTCAAATCTTTAATTACTTCGGTAGGTGTTTGTACATCAAAAACATAACTGCCATTTCCTATTCTAACATTAAAAGCTTTAAAAACAGCATCTTCATTTACAGCACATGTTATACCTTCTAGTGGTAATTCTTTCGTTATAAAAAGCTTGCTTTTATCTTCTACTTTAGAGGCAAATTCAATAAAGGATGCTTCTATTGCTTCGCTGGTTCCATAAATATCCAAATGATCCGCATCCATTGATGTAATACATGCAATATTAGGATGTAAATGCAAAAACGAACGATCAAATTCATCCGCTTCAACAACGGTAACTGTCTTACCACTGCCTATTAAATTCGAATTGTAATTTTCGACAATTCCACCAATAAAAGCGGTAACATCTGCACCACTTTCATACAAAATATGTCCTAAAATACTTGAAGTAGTGGTTTTTCCATGCGTTCCGGCAACCGCAAAACAAAATGTGTCTTTTGTGATGATTCCTAAAACTTCAGCTCTTTTTTTAACTTGAAAATCTCTTTCCAGGAAGTAATTCCATTCTGAATGTGCTTTCGGAACTGCTGGCGTGATAATCACCAACGTATTTTCGACATAAAAATCCTTCGGAATTAAATCAATACTGTCTTCAAAATGAATTGAAATTCCGCTTTCTATTAACTCATTTGTAAGAGCAGAAGGTGTTTTATCATAACCAGAAACCTGTTTTCCTAAATTTTTGAAATAACGAGCCAGATTACTCATTCCGATTCCTCCAATTCCTATAAAATAGACGTTATGTATTTGATTTAAGTTCATATTATTTTCAGTCTTATCGCTATTATCTTTCTATTTCTTTTTAATCAGCTTCACAATCTCATCAACAATTTGTTTTGTCGCTTCTGGCATGGCCAATTGTTTGATGTTTTCACTCAACTGGTTTTGTTTCCCCTGATCTTTCACCAAGGCTTCAAAAACAAGGCCAAATTGAGATTCAAGCTCCGATTCTTTGAGCATTAATGCACCTTTTTTATCTACAATGGCTTGCGCATTTTTAGTTTGATGATCCTCAGCTACATTAGGTGACGGAATAAAAATCACTGGTTTCCCAACAATAGACAATTCCGAAACTGATGATGCACCTGCACGAGAAATAATTATATCTGCAGCGGCATACACTAAATCCATTCTTTCAATGAATGCTACTACCTGTACATTATCTTTGTTGTATTTTTTATAATCATCTAAATATAATTTCCCACATTGCCAAATCACCTGTACATTTTGAGAAAGAATATTTGCCAATTCTTTTTCAATTAATTGATTTACTCTTCTCGCTCCAAGACTTCCTCCAAGAACCAATAATGTTTTCTTTTTAGAGTCTAAATTAAAATATTGGATTGCTTCCGCTCTCTTGCTCTCGATATCTATCAAATCCTGGCGAACTGGGTTTCCAGTCAAAATCATTTTCTCTTTTGGAAAAAAACGTTCTAAATGTTCATAAGCAACACAAATTTTGCTTGCTTTTTTACTCAATAATTTATTGGTGATTCCAGGATATGAATTTTGCTCCTGAATTACTGTTGGAATACTTGCAATCCCAGCTACCTGCAATAATGGACCACTGGCAAAACCTCCGGTTCCAATAACAACATCCGGCTTAAAATCCCTTATTATGGTTCTGGATTTTAATAAACTTGAAATTAATTTTATAGGAAACAGCGCATTATCAAATGTCAGTCTTCGCTGTAATCCTGCTATCCAAAGCCCTTTGATTTTATAGCCCGCCTGAGGCACTTTTTGCATTTCCATTTTATTATTGGCCCCTACAAAAAGAATTTCAGCATCAGGAAAACGAGATTTCAATTCATTGGCAATCGCAATTGCCGGATAGATATGTCCTCCTGTTCCGCCACCGCTTAATATGAATTTATACTGTTTCATTTTTTTAAAGTTACTGAGTTCCTAAGTATTTAATAAATTACTTTTGCTCTGAAAAACGATTACTTATTCAAAACTGCATGCATTGGATTCTTCGCTTTGTCCTCAATAGAATAATCTTCCGCTATCAGATCTTCCTCTCCTAATTCCCTGTCGATTAGCTTTCGAAGGGCTTCTTCTCGTTTGGCCGTATCTTTTAATTCCTGAGCTATTTCTTCCTCTTTCTTAGTTACGCTTATGATAATTCCAAGTGCGAAACAGGTCATCCAAATAGAACTACCCCCACTACTGATTAAAGGCAATGTTTGCCCGGTAACGGGCAACAATTCAACGGCAACAGCCATATTAATCATCGCTTGGAATATCATGGGAAAACCTAATCCTATAACCACTAATTTTCCAAACAAAGTATTGGCTTTGTGTGAAGCGATAACAAATCGAAACAATAATAATAAATACAATGCAAGGACACCCAAACCTCCTAAAAGACCGTACTCTTCAACAATTATAGCATAAATAAAATCAGAAGAAGATTGCGGTAAAAAATTCTTTTGAACACTTTTACCTGGACCTAATCCATAAATTTTGCCAGAGGCAATAGCAATTTTAGCTTTTTCTATTTGGTAATCATCTTCATCAGGTTTGTCAGTAGTAAAATTTTCGATTCTGTTCCCCCAAGTTCCTACTCTGCTAAAAAACCTAGAATCTGGAAAGGCTTTGGCGAGCAGAATAAAAAAAGCAAGAAATATTATTCCGGAACCTACTATAGCAGCAATATATTTTAACGGATATTTTCCAATAAACGTTAGCATTAAAATCATAGAAAAAATCAATGCTGTTGTAGAAAAATTAGCTGGCAAAATAAACATTAAAGTTACAAATACCGGAACCCAAAGTTCCCATAAAGAAGATTTGAATGTAACTGGTTCTTCTCTTGTTTTTGACAAATAACGCGCTACAAATATAAATAGCACCATTGACGCCAATGTGGATGTTTGGAAAGTAATTCCAATAAAAGGCACCTGAATCCATCGACTGGCATTGGCACCTGCAATAACGGTTCCCTTTATTAATGTGTACGCTAATAATATCCAGACAACCGGCAATCCTACTTTAGAAATGGCTCTGAAATAATGATACGGCACTTTATGAACCCAATAAATAATGGAGAAACCAATACAAATATGTGCTAAATGTTTTACCAGATACCCTAGTGTGTTTCCATTTCCCTGACCTAAATAAGCCAAATTACTACTCGCACTAAAAACAGGCATAAACGAGAACAAGGCTAATAAGGCCACGAATGACCAAATTCCTTTATCTCCTTTTAAACTGTTAACTAGTTGTTTCATCTTACTATTTGTTTAAAGTTTTATTTATTTAAACCTAAGGTTGGGGGGCCTTAAAATCTAAACAAATAAAACTTTTTTTTATAAATTCTTAACGGCTTGCTTGAACTGATTCCCTCTGTCCTCATAGTTTTCAAATAAATCAAAACTAGCACAAGCGGGCGACAACAATACTGTATCTCCTTTTTCTGATAACCGCTGCGCCATTCTCACAGCATCGCTCATATTGTCAACTTCAATCATCATGTCAACCACATTACCAAAAACGTCTATAATTTTTTTGTTATCCACACCAAGACAAATAATAGCTTTCACTTTCTCACGAACTAATGACATCAATTCGCTGTAATCATTTCCTTTATCAACACCTCCTACAATCCAAACTGTGGGCGTATTCATGCTGTCTAACGCAAAAAAAGTAGCGTTTACATTGGTTGCTTTTGAATCATTGATGTATTGTACACTTTGAATTTTCAACACTTTTTCAAGACGATGTTCCACTCCCTGAAAATTGGATAAACTTTCACGTATTGTAGACTTTCTTATTTGCATCAATTTTGCCACAGAGGTTGCTGCCATTGCGTTTTTCATATTATGTTTTCCTTCTAAGGCAATATACTCTGTGTCCATTGTAAACTCTTCTTGATTGATTGAAATTTCCATTTTGTTATTTTTTATATAAGCTCCTTCGCTGAACGTTTTTGTCAAGGAAAAAGGAATTAATTTGGCTTTAGTTGTATGTGTTTTAAACCATTCTGCAATGGCCTCGTCGTCTGCATCATAAATGAGGTAATCTTCCTCGGTTTGATTCATAGTAATTCTAAATTTAGAATCAATATAATTTTCATATTTATAATCATACCGATCTAAATGATCCGGACTAATATTCGTAATAATAGCAATATGTGGTTTGAAATTTACAATCCCATCCAGCTGAAAACTGCTCAATTCCAACACATAGGAATCATATTTATTATCGGCAATTTGCCAGGCGAAACTCTTTCCAATATTACCTCCCAATCCAACATTCAACCCTGCTGATTTCAGCAAATGATGTGTTAACATCGTAGTGGTGGTCTTTCCATTACTTCCCGTAATTCCAATTATAGTGGCATCTGTAAAAGGGGCAGCAAACTCAATTTCCGACAGCACTGGAATTCCATTTGCCAAAAGCTTTTTTACTATTGGAGATTTATCTGGAATTCCTGGGCTTTTCATGACCACATCAGCATTCAAAATCAAATCTTCAGTATGCGTTGCCTCTTCCCACGTAATTCCATTAATAACGAGAACCTCTTTGTAATTTTCTTTTATCTTTCCAAAATCAGAAACAAAAACATCGTATCCTTTTTTCTTACCCAGAATAGCAGTTCCTACTCCGCTTTCTCCCCCACCTAAAATTACTAGTCTCATACTATCTTAATTTTAAAGTAACAATTGACAATATCGCCAGCATGATGGCAACAATCCAGAAACGTGTTACTATTTTACTTTCGTGGTAGCCTTTTTTCTGATAATGATGATGCAAAGGCGCCATTAAGAATACTCTTCGGCCTTCGCCAAAGCGTTTTTTTGTATATTTAAAATAACTTACCTGTAAAACAACTGACAAATTTTCGACAAGAAAAATCCCACATAGTAATGGAATTAACATTTCTTTTCGAACGGCAATTGCTAAAACAGCAATAATTCCTCCGATAGTCAAACTTCCTGTGTCTCCCATAAAAACTGATGCCGGATACGAGTTATACCAAAGAAATCCAATCAATGATCCCACAAAAGCAGCTATAAAAACAGTCATTTCTCCCGAATTTGGGATATACATTATATTCAAATAATTAGAAAAAATAATATTCCCCGAAACGAACGTAAATATTCCTAATGCAAGAACTGAAACAGCAGAAGTACCTGCAGCTAATCCATCAATACCATCCGTCAAATTGGCACCGTTAGAAACAGCAGTAATGATAAAAATAACAACTGGAATAAAAATCAGCCAAGCCCATTTTTCATATCCTTCACCTGTCCATGCCAATAACTCAGCATAATCAAATTCGTTATTTTTAAAGAAAGGAATTGTAGTTGCCGTTGACTTTTCTTCAACTGGAGCAGGGACAATTACAGTTTCCGTTGGTACTTTAAAAATATCTGATGTAGAAGTATCCGTACGTACCGTTACTCCAGGACTAAAATAAAGGACAGTTCCGACTATTAGCCCCAGACCTACTTGTCCAACAACTTTGAATATTCCTTTTAAACCTTCTTTATCTTTTTTGAAAATTTTAATATAATCATCTATAAAACCAATAGTTCCCATCCAAAGTGTGGTAACAATCAATAAAACAATGTAAATATTATGCAGTTTTGCAAAAAGAATAACAGGAACCAGAGTGGCAAATATGATGATTAGTCCACCCATAGTTGGCGTACCTGCCTTTTCGTTTTGACCAGCCAAACCAAGTTCTCGAACAGTTTCCCCCACTTGTTGTCTTTGCAGAAAACGAATTATTCTCTTTCCATAAATTGTAGATAATAACAACGAAAGCATCAATGCTAATGCTGACCTAAAAGTGATGTATTGAAAAACACCAGTTCCCGGAACATCTAATATTTTGTCTAAATATTCAAATAAGTAATACAGCATATTTTTCTATTTATGGAGTTGTTCTAATATTTCTTTAACCATTTTCATGTCGTCAAAATCATGACGGACACCATTTATTTCTTGATATGTTTCGTGTCCTTTCCCTGCAATTAAAATAATATCATTTGGTTGCGCTAATTGGCAAGCGGTTTTTATAGCCTGCTTTCTATCTGTTATTGTCAGTGTTTTTTTATAATTCTGAGGTGCTACACCTCGCTCCATTTCAATAATAATACTTTCAGGATCTTCATTCCTTGGATTATCGGAAGTAAAAATTGCTTTATCACTCAAATCAGATGCAATCCCAGCCATAATAGGGCGTTTGGTCTTATCTCTATTCCCACCACAACCGACAACCGTTATCAATTGCTCGTTTTTTGTACGAATGTCATTGATCGTTTTTAACACATTTTCCAATGCATCTGGTGTATGGGCATAGTCAACAATCGCTGTAATATTAGAATTTGAAACTATAAACTGAAAACGTCCCGAAACACTTTCTAAATCAGATAATAATCGGAGCACTTCCAGACTTTCCAGGCCTAATTCAATCGCTGTTCCATAAATAGCTAATAAATTATAAGCATTAAAAGTGCCTATCAGTTTTACCCAAACCTCATTTCCGTTTATTTTCAGCAACAAACCTGATAATTGATTTTCCAGGATTTGTGCTTTATAATCTGCATAGGATTTTAAGGCATACGTGCGCTTTTTTGCTGCGGTATTCTGCAACATTACCTGTCCATTTTTATCGTCAATATTGGATAATGCAAATGCCGTTTTTGGCAAATTATCGAAAAATGATTTCTTTACATCTCTGTATTCTGCAAACGTTGGATGATAATCCAAATGATCGTGAGACAAATTGGTAAAAATACCTCCGACAAAATGCAATGCTTCGGTTCTTTTTTGATGAATTCCATGAGAACTCACTTCCATAAAACAATATTCAACACCGCTACCTACCATTTCTTTCAGATAATGATTTACTGTAATTGAATCTGGAGTAGTATGTGTCGCTTTATATTCAACATCATCAACCAAAATTTTTACTGTAGAAAGCAACCCAACTTTGAAACCTGCTTTTTTGAACAATTGGTACAACAAAGAAGCAATGGTCGTTTTACCATTTGTCCCGGTAATTCCAACTAATTTTAAGTTTTGAGAAGGGTCTCCAAAATAATTTGCCGCCATAAAAGCTAAAGCTGAATTTGTATCCTTTACCTGAACATACGTAATTCCTTTTTCAAGAGTTTCAGGAAAAGTGTCGCATACAACTGCAACAGCGCCTTGCTGAACTGCTTTTTCTATAAAATCATGACCATCAGAGATGGAGCCACGAATAGCAACAAAAACATCATTAGCTTCTATTTTTCTAGAATCAAAATCCATTTTGTTTATAGCGATATCCGTCGACCCTTTTACGGCCTCGATCGCTACTTTATATAATATGTCCTTTAGTATACTCATGATAATTCCAATAGTATAATTGAATTTTTAGCAATATTTTGACCCGCAGCAAGCGATTGCTTTTTTACTTTTCCAACTCCAATTGCTTTCACTCTCATACCTAAATTCTCCAATAAGGCAACTGCATCCATACCTGACATCCCTTTTACATTAGGAATTAACTGTTGCTTCTTTTGTGATTTAACAAAATACGAATCATAATTGATCTCTTGTTTTTGTATTTTTCTATCTAAATTCTTAATCTCATTTGTCGAAGGCGCATCAGTAAATATTTTTTGTGCAATTCTTTTGAAAACAGGACCAGCTACATCTGCACCATAGTAATTATTTAACGCAGTACTAGGCTTATGTACTACTACTACACAGGAATACATCGGTTTGTCCGCTGGAAAATATCCTACAAATGAGGAAGCATAATATTTTCCTGAGCCTCCGTCTTTACCATAATTCACTGCTGCTGTACCTGTCTTTCCCGCCATAGAAAAATCTTTAGAATACAATTTTGAACCAGTACCTTTTTTTACCACGTTCTCTAAAACTGCTTGTAATTTCAATATAGTCTCTCTCGAGCAAATTCTTGGATTCAAAACTTCCTTTTCATATTTTTTGATCGTTTTGTTCCATTCTTTAATTTCAGAAACAAACTGAGGTTTAACCATTTCCCCATTATTAGCTACAGCATTATAAAATGCCAATGTTTGCATTGGTGTGATAGAAACTCCATATCCAAAAGCCATCCAGGGAAGCGAAATATTCGACCAGTTTTTATCACTTGGCTGTGGAATATAAGGCCGTCCTTCCCCCTTTATTGAAAGTCCTAAAGGCTTGTTCAATCCAAAATTATTAAGATGATTTACAAATTGCGAAGGGTTATTTTTATAATTATCATAAACTGCCTGAACCATAATCGTATTAGACGAAAGCTCAAAACCTCTTGCTAAAGAAATTTTACCGTAACCACCTGTATGCGAGTCGCGAACTTTTTTACCAGAATAAACAATCACACCACCTTTGCTATCAAAAACGGCACTAGTGTCCAATTTTTTATCTTCAAGAAGCGCCATTAAGTCCGCTAATTTATACGTAGAACCTGGCTCATGAGATTCAGCTACTGCATAATTTGTTGTCTCATAATACGTTCCGTCTTTCGCTCTTCCTAAATTTGAAATTGCTTTTACATGACCGGTTTTAGTTTCCATAACGACCACGCAACCATGATCAGCCTGATAAAGTTCCAACTGTTTTAGTAAAGCATGATGTGCTATATCCTGAATATAAACATCTATAGTTGATATTACATCATACCCGTCTTGAGGATCAACTTCATTAATATCGCGTATCGGCTTCCATTGCCCTTTTGCTATTTTTTGTTTTAAAATCTTACCGTCTTTACCATTTAGATATTTTCTGAAAGCCCATTCGATTCCTTTTCCATCAAGCGACTCCCCATTAGAAGTTCGCTCGTAACCTACGGTACGCTCTGCAATTTTCCCTATTGGATGTTCTCTTACGGTTTCCTGTTCAATAATAATTCCTCCTTTGTAAGCACCCAAATTAAACAATGGAAAACCTTTAATTTTAAAATACTGGGTGTAGCTCAAATTGCGAGCTATCAAATAATATCTATTTTTATTTGCTCTTGCTTTTCTTAATTCGTTTTGGAAAAAATTTGATGGTTTTCCTAAAACCAATGCTAATGAGTCAGACAAAGACTTAACATTTTTTTCGAATGCTTCCGGTTTTGGAGCCACGGCATCGAAACGGATTTCATAATTAGGAATAGAAGTCGCTAAAAGACTCCCATCAGCTGAATAAATATTCCCTTTATTGGCCGGAATTACAAAATTCCTAACAGTTCTTTCTTTCGCCAATTTTCTATAATAGTCCCCTTCAACCCACTGAATATTTGTCAATTTTACAGCAATCGCAATAGCCATCAAAAAGATAGCGAATGCAACCAGATAAATTCTGTACGATATGTATTTATCTTCTACTGCCATATTTTTTTGAAAAAGCTTTTTTCTTCTTCTTTTTTAACCTTGATTTTAACTGGAGGGACTGTTGATGGAAAAATTTGCTTTTCGATCATTTTTTCAGAAACAGTTGATTCCATTTTTAATTTCATTAGTTCCGAACGTCTGTCCACAAATTCCGAACGCAACTCTTTAACTTGGTTTGTTAATTCGGCAATCTTAAACACTTTTTGCTCAAATCGTTGTGTATTAGCAATCATGACAATCGCCAAAATAATTACAAAAACAATAAACCGCCAATTTTTAACAGCGTCATCATCTATAAGAAATCTAGCTTTTAATAGGCTGTAAACTCCGTTTTTCATTTTTATAACTAATTATATCTTCTCAGCTATTCTTAATTTGGCACTTCTTGCTCTATTATTTTCTTTTATCTCGGCATGGTCTGGAACAATTAATTTTCCAATTGTTTTAAACGGAACCGAAAAATTACCGAAAAAATCACGTTCTGGTTCTCCTTCAAACATTCCATTTTTCATAAATCTTTTCACTAACCTATCTTCTAAAGAATGATAAGAAATCACGCTTAATCTACCGCCTGGATTTAATATCTCTAATGATTGTTCCAAAAACTCTTTTAAAACATCCATCTCCTGATTTACTTCAATTCGGATGGCCTGATACATTTGCGCCAAAATTTTATGGCTTTTATGAGCCGGTAAAAAACGTCCTAAAACCATTTTCAATTGCTCTGTATTTCTAATAGGGTCCGTTTCTCTTGCTTCAAGAATCACTCTTGCTATAGCCGGAGCATTTTTTAATTCGCCATAGTCCAAAAACACTCTTCTTAAATTTGCCTCATCGTATTCATTAACAACCCGATAAGCATTCAAATCATTTTTTTGACTCATTCTCATATCCAATTCAGCATCAAAGCGAGTAGAAAAACCTCTTTCAGCAACATCAAACTGATGAGACGAAACGCCTAAATCCGCTAAAATTCCGTCAACACTTTTCACCCCATAAAAACGTAAAAACCGTTTTATAAAACGGAAATTCTCATTAATAAGAACAAATCTATCATCTGGTAACGCATTCGCCAAAGCATCTTCATCCTGATCGAAAGCAAACAACTTTCCGTTTGGTCCAAGTCTTTTCAAAATTTCTTTTGAATGTCCTCCACCACCAAAAGTTACATCCACATAAATGCCGTCGGGCTTAATATTTAAACCATCTACTGATGCCTGAAGCAAAACCGGATTATGATATTCCATTGTCGTCGTCATTTATATTTCCCATTACCTCTTCTGCCAAATCCGCAAAATCAACATCTTCACCATTTATTGATTTCTCGTATAAATCTTTATCCCAAATCTCAACAATATTAACTGCCGATGAGAACACAACCTCCTTAGCAATACTTGCAAAAACCACCAAATCTTTCGGAACTAATAATCGACCTAACGCATCAATTTCAACCACTTTAACACCTGCTGTAAACCTGCGGATGAAATCATTGTTTTTCTTTACAAATCGATTCAGCTTGTTAATTTTTTGCATCATCAAATCCCATTCCTGCATAGGATACAACTCCAAACAAGGCTGAAAAACGGAACGCTTCAAAACAAAACCGTTTTGAAGAGAAGAAGCCAATTGCTTTTTTAAAGGCGCTGGCAACAGCAACCTTCCTTTAGCATCAACTTTACATTCATATGTTCCAATAATTGTATCCAAGTAAAAAGTTTAAAAGATGTTGAGCAAAAATATAAAAAATATTACCACAATTTACCACTATATCCCACTTTGTTAATAAGTTTAACCACTTTTCACTAAAAATGCTTAATTTTTAGACAATCAGAACGTTAGCTTCCTTTTATTTTATTTGTAAGAAAGGTAATGTTATAAAAAAAAGGAGCCCAAATACAATGAAATTTCAATTTAAAATACTACGAATAAGCGTGGAATAATTAAATTTTAAATCTTTAAAAAGCGAAAAAAAAGAAACATTTCCTCATCAACTCGTGTAATTTTACAATTAAAAATTGTTGTAAAAATTCATTTTTATTTATTAAATCCTATATTTGTCAAAATTGAAAATCCGGATTCAAAAAAAATGGAAAAACACTATAAAAAAGAAGGTAGATACAGCTATTATGAAGCTGGTGAAGGAACTCCAATTGTCATCTTACATGGACTTATGGGAGGACTTAGCAACTTTGACGCTGTTGCAAGTTACTTTTCTACAAAAGGATATAAAATAATCATTCCAGATTTACCTATATATACTCAGAACATTTTAAAAACTAATGTAAAAAGTTTTGCGAAATACGTTAAAGACTTCATCACATTCAAAGGATTAGAAAGAGTAATACTTTTGGGAAATTCATTAGGCGGGCATATCGCGCTGTACCATACCAAAATGTATCCTGAAAAAGTCGCAGGACTTATAATCACCGGAAGTTCTGGATTGTATGAAAGTGCAATGGGAGACAGTTACCCAAAAAGAGGTGACTATGAATATATCAAGAAAAAAGCCGAAGATGTATTTTATGACCCAAAAACGGCTACTAAAGAACTTATTGATGAAGTTTACGAATCTGTAAATGACAGAATAAAACTGATCAAAACATTGACGATTGCAAAAAGCGCTATTCGTCATAACATGGCAAAAGATTTACCAAAAATGCATGTTCAAACTTGTATTATTTGGGGAAAAAATGACAAAGTTACTCCACCAGATGTAGCGGAAGAGTTTAATAAATTATTACCTAATTCAACTTTATACTGGATAGATAAATGCGGTCATGCTGCCATGATGGAACATCCTGACGAGTTTAATCGTTTGTTAGAGGATTGGCTAACCCATACTCATTTAGCAGTACACTAATCTTAAAAAGGAGAATTTTACACCTAGAAAAAATGAAAATTAATACTGCCGAATTTATTATTAGTAATTCCGATGTAGCCAAATGCCCGAAAGACTTTTTGCCGGAATATGCTTTTATAGGCCGATCGAATGTGGGGAAATCCTCTTTGATTAACATGCTGACGAACCAAAAAAAATTAGCTAAAACATCTGGAAGACCAGGAAAAACACAGTTGATTAATCATTTTTTAATCAACAGCAATTGGTTTTTAGTTGATTTACCAGGATATGGTTATGCAAAAGTTTCCAAAAAAACTAAATCAATTTTTCAAGAATTCATTACTGATTATTTTGAAACGAGAGAGCAACTAGTTTGTGCTTTTGTTTTGATTGATATTCGTCATGAAGCACAAACAATAGATATAGAATTTATGTCTTACATGGGTGAAAGCGAAATTCCTTTTTGCATCGTTTTCACAAAAGCGGATAAAATAAGTAAAGTAAAAATTGATTCTCATATTGCGGCATACAAAAAGAAAATGTTTGCTAATAACTGGGCCGAAATGCCTCACTATTTTGTTACCTCTGCTACTGAATCAACTGGAAAAGAAGAATTACTAAGTTATATTGATGAAGTGAATCAAGAAGTTTTCAAGAATAACAGTCAATTTTAGAAACACTATATATTCTTTTTTAAATAAAAAATCCCAAAACTAACACTATTCAATTTTGGGATTTTTCATTTAAGAACCTTATTTAAAAAGAGCTGACTATAAAACTTACTTTGTTAACTCCAATTTTTCCGCAAAATAATCACAGAAATCTTTCATGGTATCAGCCATTTTTTCATCATCTGTAGCACGTTTAAACGTTTCAGACATGGCAACCAAAGTTTGATGAAAGAAAATTTTCATTTCATCTACCGGCATATCTTTCGTCCATAAATCAATTCGCATACTCTCTTTTGCCTTGCTGTCCCAAATAGATAACATTATAGCTTTAGCCTCTTCCTGCTCTACACCGCCGTCTTTTGCAGACCACATTAATTTTTCAGGAACACGGTTATCGTCTAATTCTATTAGAAACTTAATTTCGGATGTGTTTTTATTTGACATTACTTTTTAGGTTTGTATTTTGATTTTACAAATATTTCTTTAGCGTCGGTTTTCAACAAATCAGCTATTGCGACCTCATTATTTTTCATATAAGATCGTACCATTTGCCAACCTATCCAGGCACCAACCCGACCTGGCGATTCATTATCAATTTCCAAATAAAATTTAGAAAATGGAGCTGAATTAATAAATCGCGGAATTAACTTTTGATCATCACTGTAAAGCATTTCTTTTTCAATAAAATAACGCCACATATAACTTTCATTTTCTTCACACCATTTAATTTGCTCCGATGTGTAACCCATTTTTTCTGCATCACTATAATTTGGCAAAAGTAAGTCTTTTAAATATAATTGCTTGCCAAAATAAATCATTTGGCTTATCATATTCTTATCTGTAACGGGAGTAATTTTACGAGATGAAAAACTAGAAACTAGATCTGGCAAAATCTGTCTTTGCTCAAAATTTTGTTTTATATAATTTGGAAATTGATAAAATTTATGATTCTTTCCTAAATACAATTCAAGTGAAATAATCACCAGACTATCCGCATAAATAATCTTATTATTATAATCCATTTCGGAGATTATAGTAATAACTTTTGGCGTTTTTGTTTTAGGAAAATAATATTTAATATGCTTAAAAAGCGACTCCAATTCTACTTTAACAGGTTCAAAATTACCATATTGCTTTTGAACTTCGGTATATAATTCCCTCCAGATGGGATCCTGCATTTTATTCAACCAAATATCATCAGCATTTCCTGCAGGAAAGAAGAAAGGAAACTGTTTTTTTACTTCTTCTAAATCCTCTGGAGGAGTTTCAAAAAATATTTTGTCAAAGCGTTCTACTTTTACTTCCAAAGGAATTTTTTCAACAGTATTTTCTACCTTATTTTTTTTTTCGCAGGACAAAAAAAAGAGACAAAAGACTACAAAAAACAGATTTTTTTTCATATTTATTAATTAAATTTGTGCCCTAAGAATATAAGGAGACGAATGCGCAACTAATTGATTTTGCAAATATACATTCCTGCTTTTTAAAACGTAAACTATTATGACTAAAAAAAGTACCATCCAAGTTGAAAAAGTGAACACTCATATAGTAAATTGGTTAAAAACTTATGCAGAAAACGCAAAGGTTAATGGATTTGTCATTGGGATTTCTGGAGGAGTAGACTCAGCAGTAACATCTACACTTTGCGCACAAACCGGATTAAAAGTTTTGTGTGTTGAGATGCCTATCCACCAACCACACAGCCACGTCACTCGTGGTCGCGAACATATAGAGCAATTAAAAAACAGATTTGCGAATGTAACAAGTGTAGAAGCCGATTTAACCTCTGTTTTTGAAAACTTCAAAAAAATCGTTCCAGAGGATGCTGATACTCATAAATTAAACTTAACCTTAGCCAATACCCGGGCACGTATACGAATGACTACATTGTACTATTTTGCCGGTATTTATGGATTATTGGTTGCTGGTACAGGAAATAAAGTGGAAGATTTTGGCGTTGGATTTTATACTAAATATGGTGACGGCGGAGTAGATCTGAGTCCTATCGCTGATTTAATGAAATCTGAAGTTTATAGTTTAGGGGCTTATTTAGAAGTTCCAGATTCTATTTTAAAAGCATCTCCTTCTGATGGATTATTTGGTGATGAAAGAACTGATGAAGATCAATTAGGAGCCACTTATGACGAGTTGGAATGGGCAATGAATAACGATGAAAAAGGGAAAACCGCGAATGATTTTACCGGTAGAGAAAGGATAGTTTTTGAAATTTACAAATGTTTAAATACTACCAACAAACACAAAATGAACCCAATACCAGTTTGTTTATTATAAATTAACAAAAATTAACCATATTTTATATTGATTTTCAATTAATTACAGAATTTATTTATTAAATTTACTATCCCAAAAGATAAACAACACTTAAAACTTAAAAAATTAAAATTATGATTAAAGTATGTTTAGCCGACAATTATCCCGTAGTGCATTTTGGAGTAAAATCTTACTTTAAAGATCATGCTGAAATTTCAATAGTTGCCAATGTTGGGAATTTTCTGATGGTTCGGGATATATTGCTTACCAAAGAGATTGATGTATTAATATTGGATTTGGAATTAGAGGGGCTTTCAAGCATTTTTGAAGTGAAATCAGTTTTGAAAAACTTTCCAAAAACAAAAATTATTATATTCAGTGGTCTTTCAGAACAAATTTATGCACCAAATGCTATAAAAGCGGGGGTTTCAGGGTTTATTCACAAGAAAGAAAAGCTAGAAACTTTGGGAATTTCAATTATCAAAGTCCATCAAGGAAAGATAATCATAAATGAAACCGTCAAGAAAAATCTAGCATTAATTGCGAAACAAAGTAAGAGCGAACGATTGTATCGCAAGCTTTCCAACCGCGAGGTAGAAGTTTTACGTTATTTAAGTGATGGAAAAAAGAATCATGAGATAGCAGAAATTCTAAAACTCAATGAAAAAACAATTAGTACTTACAAATTAAGATTACTGACAAAATTAAACGTTACTAATTTAGTAGATTTAGTAAACAAAGCAAAAACATTAGAAATCGTTTAGTAATATCGAGACATTACTCTTCCTAATTTTTTTGAAAACGAATGGATTAGCATATTATAATCCATAATCATAGAGATGGGCTCTGTGTTATCTGAATTCGCTTCTGATAATATAGAGCTTTTTAGTTCTTCAATGATTCTACCCACTAGATACCAACGTAAAGTTAAAATAGTCTCTGAAACATTCTGAACTATCGTATCATTTTTAGACTTTGGAAAAATATTCTGTCCTTCCCAATTGTGTAAAACAACTCTTTCGTCTTCCATCAAAATATCAGTTACTTCTTGCGCAAAATCTGACTGTAAATGCATCAAATATTGCTCTAAGCTAAAACTTTCATTCTGATGATAGAAATTTATCAAATCATTGAATATATCCCGAAACAATGGATTCGCCAATTCAACCTCATCTTCCTGTAAACTCAAATAAATTCTTTGATATACTTTATATTCCTTTTTTTCTAAAACATTTTCGATTTCACCATCCTCATTTGTCTTCAAAAAAGTATCTTCAAACTCTTCTGTTTTGTTTCCGTACAACAAAAGAATTTCGATAATTTTTCTTTCTAAACGATAAAGTACATCCACTTTTTCAGCTTCGACCGAATTCTCATTTTTCACAATTTCAAAAGCTTGTTGCTCCTGTTTTTGTGTTTTCCCAACCTCAGAAACATCTTTTTGAACTAATTGTGCTAAAGTACTAACTAAAACTTGCTCCGAAATATCCATGATTCGGGAACATTCCTGAATGTAAATTTCCCTCTGAATTCTATCAGGTATTTTAGAAATACTAACTACCATATCCCGAATTAAATCGGCTTTTTTTATAGGATCATGCTTGGCTTCATTCATCAAGAGCGATGCTTTGAACTGAATGAAATCTTTCGCATTATTTTCAAGATATAAAACCAAATCATCATAGGATGTTTTTTTTGCAAAACTATCCGGATCCTCTCCATCCGGAAAAGCACACACTTTTACATTCATTCCTTCCTCAAGAATCAAATCGATCCCTCGGATTGACGCACGTAAACCTGCCGCATCTCCATCAAAAAGAACAGTAATATTCTTTGTCAATCTATTTATTAACCGGATTTGATCTGGTGTCAGAGCAGTCCCTGAAGAAGCAACTACATTCTCAATTCCAGCTTGATTGAACTGTATCACATCTGTATATCCTTCAACTAAATAACAATTATTCAGTTTGGCAATTGATTGTTTGGCATGAAAAATCCCATATAGAACTTTACTTTTATGGTAAATATCACTTTCTGGAGAATTCAGGTATTTTGCCGCTTTTTTATCATTAGTGAGAATCCGACCTCCAAAACCGAGCACTCTTCCTGACATACTCTGTATCGGGAACATGACACGACCTTTAAAACGGTCAAACGGCCTGTCTTCTCTTGGAATTGTTAAACCTGTACTTTCAAGAAATTCTAATTTATATCCTTTTCCTAAAGCTTCTTTTGTAAAAGCATCCCATGTTTCTGGAGAATAACCTAAGCCAAATTTTTTAATAGTTTCATTTGTAAAACCTCTTTCTTTGAAATAAGAATACCCTATAGCTTTGCCTTCTTCAGAATTTAACAGCGTATTATGAAAATAACTTTTTGCAAATTCTGATACCAAATACATACTTTCTCTAACATCAGTATTGGCTTTCTCCTCATCAGTTTGCTCCGTTTCTTCAATTTCAATATTGTATTTCTTAGCTAAATAGCGAATAGCTTCAGGGTACGTAAAATGTTCGTGTTCCATTAAGAAAGCAACAGAATTCCCCCCTTTTCCAGAACTGAAATCTTTCCAAATTTGTTTCACAGGAGAAACCATGAACGATGGAGAACGCTCTTCAGAAAAAGGACTCAATCCCTTGAAGTTACTTCCCGCACGTTTCAATAGCACAAAATCACCAATAACCTCCTCAACACGAGCAGTTTCGAAAACAGTATCTATAGTGGCTTTTGAAATCAAGTTAGATATAAAATTTAATAATTGAAAAGTCTGTAAAAATACATAAATCAAAGTTCATAATTCACAATCTAAAATAAAAAAAGCGTTCCTTTCAAAGCACTTTTCAAAGTACAAAACTAACTCAAAAAAATTTTAATTTAAATCGAAACGCAATCCCAACGAAACGTTATTTTGCTTTATCGCATTGTCTTTAAACAAAGGATTCAAATCGTACTTTAAATACAAACTGGTTTCCTTGTAACCAATATATGTACTCAAACCATAAATAAAATTAGTAGTATTAAAATCCCCTCTACTTCTTTGTGTAGTTTTAAGATCATTCTCATCATATTTGATAATTTGCTTTGATTTCAAATTGATTCCTGCGTAACCGCCTAATCCAAAACGGAAATTCTGGTGCGTTTTTAATACCGGTTTATCATCTTTCATTTTTTTACCTGAAAAATCAAACTCTAAATGGACGGGCGCTACGAGATAAACGTTTCTAAAACGAGAGTCATTTAAATCGACAGGATTAACAACAAGATTAGTCTGATTATCGCTTACTACAAAATTTCTATTGTCTGTGGGACGAAGATTATTGTACATCAATGACAAGCCATATTTAGCATGAAGCAGATTATTGTTTTTGGCGATTCTAGTGTTATAGGAAACTCCCAATTCGTAGAAATGAGACCCTAGAAATCTATAATCCGAATCCTGAACGTTCCCTTTTGTAACTAAATTATTTAAACCCATCGCGTAAACAAATTGTGAAGTTGTTCTTTTTTCACCTTGAATAGTATCCTTGCAATCATGTTTACTGTTTATTCCATGAAAAGAAATGATAAATTTTCTAGTAGAATCTTGCTCTTTAATTTTTCCATCAACTTTTTCCTGAACTAAGTTTTTCAGGTTTTCTTGTTCCTCAGCTACTTTTGATTCTATATTATTTGCTCTGGCTTCTGCCAATATTTTCTTTTTATTCTCCGCTTCGTCTCTAGAAATTGCACCGCTTATTAATTGATTGTTAACTGCTTCAACTTCTATTTTTAAGGCTGCTTTTTCTTCTTTTGTAATATTTTCAATTTTTGAAGCAATGTTTTTTGCTCGTTTTTCAAATGTTTCTTGTCCAAGCATTTTGCTTGCATAAAGGCATAAAAACAGTGCCAAGTAAATTGTAAAATTTCTCATGATGATTGATTTAATGACGATTGATGATTGATGATTTTTATTCTAAGTTGCGGTTGGCCAAAGCCACTTTTACAGTTTGGTAATTCTCGCCTACTTTTTCGATTACTTTTTCTCGAAAGGAAAGCTCTAATTCTTCATCCACTTGAGAAAGCAAATTAATAGCATTTACATGTACAACCGATTTTCGACCAAATTGATTTTCCTTTTTCAAAGGATTCCCGACAGCTGTTAGTAGTTCGTCAACTGTAACAGCTTTCGTTTGTGATGTGATTGATTTTTGTTCTGATTTTTGATTAATGATTAAAACTGCTGCTACTGGATTTTCATTCGAATTATTTTTAATGATTACTAATTCTTCTTTTAACGGATGCGTTTTATTTATTTTTGACTTTGTTTTTTGGACAACGTTAGAAACTAAACTTTCTCTTTCCTCCATTTTCAGATTGCTGACACTAGTACGACTTAAATTGGCTTTAGGAGCAACCGCATTCTGAATAACAACCTCTTTTTTCTGTTTTCCGATGTCCTTGTTATTTTGACTAAAATAAACTGTACTAACCAATAGAAAACCTAGTATACTTGCAGCGATATACATCCAGGAAAACTTAACTTTCGGTTTCTCAGCAACCGTAAGCATTGCATCCAATTTACTCCAAGTCATTTCTGATGGTTTAATCTCTCGAGAATTCAATTGCTCTTTAAACTGTGCTTCTAGTCTATTCCGTTCCATTCTCATAATTTTTTAACTTGCTAATCTGTCCTTGTAACATTTTCCTGGCATGTGACAATTGCGATTTTGATGTTCCTTCCGTAATCTCTAACATACTTGCAATTTCATGATGTCTATATCCTTCTATGGCAAATAAATTGAAAACCATTTTATAACCATCCGGCAAGTTGTCTATCAAAAACTGGATATCATCTATTGAAAACTGACTTTCTATGTTATTAAAACTTTCTTCAAAACAGTCTTCATCTTCAACATATTTTATCTTTTTTTGAACTCTGATAAAAGAGATACATTCATTTACCATAATTCTTCTGATCCAACCTTCGAAACTTCCTTTGCACTGGAAATTTTTTAGATTAGTAAACACCTTCATAAAAGCGGTAATCATGATATCTTCGGCCTGATGAATATCTTTTATGTATTGACGGCAAACACTTAACATTTTTGGAGAAAACCGGGTATAAATCTTCTGTTGTGCCTGCCGATTACTTTCGACAGCTAACCGGATCAATTCATTTTCCTCCTGATATAAGTTGATTACTTTCAAAATCTTTATAAAGTGTTTCTATTAGCATAGACGATTAGTAATGCAAAAAGGTTGCATCAGCATTTGAAATTTTTTTGAAATTATAGTTCAAAAAACAAAAAAAAACAATAAAAGCAATAGCTTACGAGGATAATTATTTTAAAAAAAAATTATTTTTTTCTTTCAATAACATAATTGACCATCAAAATCAGCGCATCTTTAAACTCAGAATTGGGGTAATTATCCAAAAGAAAAAGTGCTTCTTGCTGAAATTCTATCATTTTTTTTTCAGCATACAGTAAACCATTATTGTTTTTCACAAAAGCAATAACTTCTTTTACTCTTTTTTTATCTTTATTGTAGTTTTTAATGGAGTTAATCAGCCAGCTTTTTTCCTTTGAAGTACATGTATTCAAAACATGGATAAGAGGTAAAGTCATTTTCTGTTCTTTAATATCAATCCCCGTTGGTTTACCAATGGCTTCATCTGTATAATCGAATAAATCATCTTTTATTTGAAAAGCCATTCCTATGAGCTCACCAAATTTGCGCATGTTTTCGACCTCAAACTCATCTTCAATAACTGATCTTGCACCAAGAGCGCAACAGGCAGCAATAAGTGTGGCTGTCTTTTTCCTAATGATTTCGTAATAAATATCCTCTGTGATATCAAGCCTTCGTGCTTTTTCAATTTGGAGTAATTCGCCTTCACTCATTTCACGTACAGCGACAGAAATGATTCGGAGTAAATCAAAATCGCCATTATCAATTGAGAGCAACAACCCTTTGGACAATAAATAATCGCCAACCAAGACGGCAATTTTATTTTTCCAAAGTGCATTGATGGAAAAAAAACCTCTTCGTTGATTGCTGTCATCCACTACATCATCGTGAACTAAAGTCGCAGTATGAATAAGTTCGATAACACAAGCACCGCGATACGTTCGCTCATTTACAATTCCTGCCGAAACCATTTTGGCGGTAAGAAAAACAAACATGGGACGCATTTGCTTTCCCTTTCTGTTTACGATATAGTACGTGATTCTGTTTAACAAAGCCACTTTTGAAGTCATCGATTCATAGAACTTTTTTTCAAAAAGTTCCATTTCATTGAAGATGGGCTGTTTTATTTGTGAGGTAATATTCATTTACACCTCAAAGATACAATTTTAGCATACAATCTTACAAATGCTTCCATTCTTTTGAAGTTTTTTTACTGAAAAGAGAATCGCTATGCTTCTTTATTGGCTAATTGACCACATGCAGCATCAATATCTTTCCCGCGACTTCGTCTCACCTTCACAACAATACCACTAGCTTCAAGCGCTTTAATGTAAGCATTAATAGATTCTTCTGATGCTTGCTGAAATTCTCCGTCATCGATCGGATTGTATTCTATCAAATTGACTTTACAAGGCACATACTTACAGAATTTCACCAATGCGTCTATCGAAGCTTTATTATCGTTAATATCTTTCCAAACTACATATTCGTAAGAGATTTTACTTTTTGTTTTTCGATACCAATATTCTAACGATTCGCGTAAATCTGCAAGAGGAAAATTCTCGCTAAAAGGCATGATTCTGGATCGGATTTCATCAATTGCAGAATGTAAAGAAACGGCCAATTTGAATTTCACATCATCATCCGCTAGTTTTTTAATCATTTTAGGAACTCCCGAGGTTGAAACCATAATCCGTTTAGGTGACATTCCCAAACCTTCCGGAGAAGTAATCATTTCGATTGCTTTTAATACGTTATTGTAATTCATTAGGGGCTCGCCCATCCCCATGAAAACGATATTTGACAACGGATGATTATAATACAATCGACTTTCTTTGTCAATAGCAATCACCTGATCATAAATTTCGGCTGGCTCTAAATTACGCATTCTTTTTAATCGTGCTGTAGCGCAAAAATTACAATCCAAACTACAACCTACCTGACTGGAAACACAAGCTGTTGTTCGAGTATTAGTCGGAATCAAAACAGACTCCACCACCAAACCATCATGCAAACGAACAGCATTTTTAACTGTTCCGTCTTCACTACGTTGCATCGTATCTACTTTGATATGATTGATAACAAAGTTAGCTTCAAGCATAGTTCGTGTTCCCTTGGAAACATTGGTCATATCCTCAAAACTGTGTGCTCCTTTGCTCCATAACCATTCATAGACTTGGTTTCCGCGAAAGGCTTTGTCGTCATTAGCCACAAAAAAATCACGTAATTGTTCTTTTGATAAGGCTCGTATGTCTTTTTTCTCGATTTCCATGGTGCAAATTTAATGACAATTTGTTGATTTGTTGATTTGATAATTTGATAACTTTGCCTTCCATTGAAAAAAAAACTAAAAATGCATTTTATATCCCAAGAATTAGAAGACTATATCGAGCAACATTCTGAAAAAGAGCCTGCTTTACTGGCTGCTTTAAATAAAGAAACCTACCAAAAAATTTTATTACCAAGAATGTTAAGCGGTCATTTTCAAGGACGTGTTTTGAGTATGTTATCGAAATTGATTCGTCCGGTAAACATTCTAGAAATTGGGACATACACGGGTTATTCTGCCTTGTGTTTGTGTGAAGGAATGCAGGAAAACGGAACACTTCATACAATTGACATCAAAGAAGAGTTGATTGATTTTCAGCGTAAATATTTTGACAAGTCACCTTGGGGAAAACAAATATTTCAGCATTTAGGAGAAGCAACTGATATAATCCCAATTCTTGACATGAAATTTGATTTAGTTTTTATTGATGCCGATAAAGAAAATTACCTCAATTATTTTGAATTGATTCTACCAAAAATGAATAAAGGCGGGATTATCCTATCCGATAATGTATTGTGGAGCGGTAAAGTTTTGGAACCGTTAAATCCTAAGGATTTGAGTACAAAAATATTATTGGAATACAATGATCGATTAGCAAACGATGCACGAGTAGAAACGGTCTTGTTACCTATTCGTGATGGATTGACTGTAAGTAGGGTTCTATAGAGAGTCGATTTAAGAGTTTTAGACGTTATTAAAAAAAAATTAATACTGGCACCTGATCTAATGCAAATATTCGGAAACAGCTCCAAAACCTATTAACTATTTCTTCTCGGAAAATATTTTAATTGTGTTACTTTATAAATTTCAAACACTAGGAAACCAAAAGTAAACCCAAACAAATAACCTGATAAGATATCCAATGGATAGTGCAAACCTAAATATATCCGGCTGTAGGCAAATATTAAAGGCCATAAAAACAGAAAGCCGAAATATTTGATTTTATTTTTAAAATTGAAATATAAAAAAGTAGCTACGGCCATCGAATTCGCAGCATGTCCCGAGAAAAAACTATAGGAATTACGAAACTGTACAACTCGGATAAATGAATTTATTTCTGGATTATTACACGGTCGCAACCTTTGAAATCCATTTTTAAACAAATTGGTCGTTTGATCTGTAACTGTTACCAAGACTGCAATAAACAAAAGCAAATACAAGGTTTGTTTTGCGCCCATTTTTTTATAAAGCAAGTATGCTAACAGTAAAAATAAAGGAATCCAATTACTTTGCCTGGTAATGAATAGCCATAATCCATCAAAAGTTTCGGATCCCAAACTGTTCAGATAAATAAATAAACGGGTATCAAGAGAAAGTATTTTTTCCAACATTACATCTGGCGTTTTATAGGACCAGTACTATCGTCAATTTCTTCTTTTACTTTTTCTATTTCTGCTACATCCCCTAATAGACTATCTTTTGCTTTTTCTATTTCTGTTGTTGCATCCCCGAGTAGATTCTCTTTCGCCTTGTTTATTTCTGAGGTAATATTTCCCGCCATATCGCTAAATGCTGAAGTATCGCCTAACAGATTATCTTTTGCTTTATTGATTTCAGATGTAATACTACCTCTTATATCGCTCAATGAGTTTGTATCAAAACCATTGGCTTCAGCTCCTTTTTGAATTTCGCTTTTTATATCGTTGGTAGCGTTTTTTATCTGCGCCATCGCCTTTCCCATTGTACGTGCTATCTCTGGCACTTTATCCGAACCAAAAAGCATGAGTACAATAAACATTATAAAAATTAATTCGCCTCCTCCTATACCAAACATATTTTTTAGATTTTTCTTGAATACAAAGATATCAATTTTTGAATCTCAGTATTTTAATTTTTTCATAAAAAAAAAGAGGCCGATTGAAGCCTCTTTAATAACGTTCTTAATTAGTCAAATTTCGATTTAATTTCTGATTTTGGCCAGGAATTATTAGTAACATCTATATCAGCCGTTTCTAATTTTGGGTCAATTTGAATCTTTTTTATAGCTTTTTCAGTTGCATATACTTTTTTGGCAGTCTCATTGTTTTTTCTCCAGATTTGAGCTGGATACTTGAACGTTTCTGTACTATTATCCTCATAAGTAATTTCAACAATAATTGGCATCAGCATTCCTCCCGGTTTGTTGAACTCTACTTCATAAAAATATTTAGGCGTCTTCATCGTTGCTTTTTCTTCAGCGGTAAGTTTTTGGTCTACATATTCCGAAAGCAATTTTACTTGACCAATTTCTAAAGATTTCTTATCCGAATTTTTTAATTCTGCGCTATTCTCTGAAATTAAATACACGAACGGACCTTTATCCATTCCAAAACGGCCTTTTCTAATCTTAGCATCTTTCAATGCTGCCGTAGGAGTTTCAGAAACATAATATTGTTTCACTTCATTTATACCAATATCAACAAAATCAGTTGAATAAAACCAGCCTCTGAAAAACCAATCTAAATCTACTGCCGAAGCATCTTCCATAGTTCTAAAGAAATCTTCAGGTGTAGGGTGTTTGAATTTCCACCTGTTCGCATACACCTTAAAAGCATGATCAAATAATTCTCTTCCCATGATGGTTTCTCTAAGAATATTTAAACCTGTAGCTGGTTTTCCATAGGCATTATTCCCAAACTGAATAATACTCTCCGAATTTGACATAATAGGCTCCAGAAACTTTTGATCTCCGCTCATATAAGGAACAATGTTTTTTGCCGGCCCACGTCTTGAAGGAAAATTAGTCCCTAATTCCTGTTCTGCCATAAATTCCATAAAAGAGTTCAATCCCTCATCCATCCAGGTCCATTGACGTTCATCAGAATTAACAATCATTGGAAAAAAGTTATGTCCTACCTCATGGATCACCACCCCTATCATTCCATTTTTCACTTGTTCACTAGTCACGCCATTTGCATCAGGGCGACCAAAATTCCAACAAATCATAGGATATTCCATCCCTTGATCTTCTGCAGATACCGATACAGCTTTTGGATAAGGATAGTCAAAAGTATGAGAAGAATAACTTCTCAAGGTATGCGCTACCATTTGTGTTGAAGTTTCCCCCCAAAGTGGGTTTGCTTCTTTAGGATAAAGCGACTCAGCCATTACAACTTTACTACTTAACTGTACCGCCATCGCATCATAAATAAACTTTCTTGAAGTGGCTATACCGAAATCTCTTACGTTTTTAGCGCTAAATTTCCATGTTTTTTTCTTATCAGAAAATCCTTTTTCATTGGCTTCAGCCTCAGCTTGGGTAACAATAACAATCGGTTTATCAAATGTTTTTTGTGCCAATTCGTATCTTTTTACCTGGGCAGGTGTAAACACTTCACTTCTGTTCATCAATTCTCCTGTTGCATCCATAACGTGATCGGCAGGAACCGTAATATTTACATCAAAATTTCCAAAAGGCAAAGCAAACTCCCCACCTCCCCAAAATTGCATGTTTTGCCATCCTTCTACATCATTATAAACTGCCATTCTAGGATAGAACTGAGCAATTACATACAATCTATTACCTTCTTTTTCGAATGGTTCATAACCAGAACGACCGCCGTCTTGCATGTAGTTATTAATATTGTACCACCATTTGGTAGAAAATATAAATTTCTCTCCAGGTTTAATAGGAGTTACTAAATTAATTCGCATCATGGTTTGATTTACAGTATAAGATAAGGGATTTCCTTTTGCATCTTTTACATATTCTATATTAAACCCACGATCAAGCCCCTGCTTCAGATATTCTTTTGCAAATTTATCTGCTGGCAATACTTGCTCTATCTTTTCGCTTTCAACTAGAGGGGATTCTGAGTTTTTAGCCGCTTGATTTTGATCTAACTGTACCCATAAATACTCCAAACTATCTGGAGAATTATTATAATACGTTACTATTTCAGAGCCGCTTAATTTGGCGTTTTTATCGTCCAGTTCCACGTCTATTTTATAGTCAGCCTGTTGCTGATAATATGCTGGCCCTGGTGCTCCGGAAGCGGTACGAAACATATTAGGCGTAGCCAATAAGTCATACATTTGACTAAACTTATTAGTATCAAGCTTTCCTGATTGTTTCGGGGTTATTGTGGTGATTTTTTCTTGAGCAAATAGAATTACTGGAAAAATAAATAATAGTGTGATTTTTTTCATGTTAAAGAAGGGAAATTATTTAAGCGTGTGAAAATAATAATTTTTAACAAATTACCTGCATTTTATTAGTATTTTAACATTTCGCCTTTATTAGAATCTGTAAACAGTAAACTTTTTTTCTCTCCCAATACAGTAACATGGGTAATATTTTGCTGTTCGATGTTCCAATCAATCAAAACGGTATTGAAAATTTCAAGCGTATTAATTTTGGTGATTTCCTTTACATTGCAATAACAAATAAGGATATCACCGTCGAGCTCTTTGCTTAAAAAATTTATGGCCTTGGATTGACCGTTTACCTTTACAGAGAATTTCTCCAAGAAATACTTTTTTAATAAAATTGTTTCTTCAGGAGATTCCTTTTCGGTGCCTAAATACACTTTTTTATGGTACTTTTTTTCCAACGCATTATTCAAATCATCAATAAAAATACGAGAAGTAATTTGGAGCATTTTCTTTTCAGAAACATAATTTACCTGATATATCCCCATGTAAAATTTATGGGCGCTGAAAGCGGTTAAACTAAGGAACAAAACCCCAATAAAAGCATATAAGATTGTTTTTTTCATTTTTCAAAAGTAGTTATTCTTTTAAATTCCTTGTTTTTTGTAATAAGGAAATCCATTACTTGAAATTCATTGTCAGACCGCTTGACTATTTTTGACTTGGAATCATTCTCACAAAAAATAAGAAAAAGACCAATTTCATCATCATTCAGATTTAATGTATGTGTGAAAAATGAGTAACTAACTTTTTTCATTACCAATTCCGTAAAGCTTTTTTCACTTGTAAAATCTGTTCTTTCAGGATTGTTTTTCCTCAAAGCTTTTAATACATCTTTATATATCCTTACAAAATTCATTCCACTTTCAATAGTTCCATCAGATGGCATCGTTCTATTTTTTGGAGAAGACTTCTCATCATCAAAATATTGCATATCGACATATTTTTGAGAATTTCCTGAAATCGGATTTAATTTTTTATCACCATAAACCACCACTTCCGGCAACAAATTGATAAATGCATCCAGTTTTATCCTTAATAGTGGAGTCGAAATTTCTTTTTGAGTAAGAACTATTTTTTTTGATTTAAAAGTTAAGCCAGAAAAAACCAATGTGTCTTTGACTTTGGCCAAAATACTGAAAAACCCTTGCTGATTTATAACGGTTCCTGTCCTAGAATTAACATTAAAAACGATCCCATTTTCTAACCTAATCGAATCATTTATTACTTGACCATAGAGTGTTTTCCTTGTCAATTGACTAAAACAAAATTGACAACATAAACACAAAACCAGTATTATGATTTTATTTTTCATTTGCAATGATTTTAGTATAATTTTCAGACAGTCCAACAATTAAAAACATTATTAATGTTTTATTTTTAGATTTCAATGCCGCAGTAAAACTGGCATCATCAACACAATAATATTGAAAATCTTTGATATAATCAACAGTGATTTTTAAGGTTTCTGTGTAATATTTATCCTCAAAAAGCGGCGCAAGTCGACTCAATGACTGTTCTTTATTCTCAACCGCTATTTCTTTTTTAAGCATCGCCTTACGGCCCGAAATCGCATTAAGTAAACCATCTATACCGCCACCAGAAGTTGCGGTATATAATTTCCTTTCCGCTGGGGTATATTTTTTTTGACCGTATGGAATAATCCCCAAATTCTCGGCTGTTATTTGCGAATTTTCATTAACAACAACCTCTTTCAGCACAATGCTCTTTGGGGACATTTGAATCTTAAGAACATCTTTTATCAAATCCTCCTTACTTATTCTTCTATGTAAAGTTACAAGATTTACAGCAGAAAAAACGAAAACATCCCCTTCTTTTGCCAATAGTGAAAAGAATCCATTTCTATCTGTCACAGTTATTTTTTCAGTAGATGAATTGACTATTTTTATTCCTTCAACAGCGATGGTATCAGCACTGATTTTTCCATTAATTTCTTTTTCAAAAATAGCCTGACCAAAAGAAATAGTCGTTATGAAAAATAAAACAAGCAGTAGTGTACTATTTAGTTTCACAGGCAATGATTTCGTTATATTTTGTGGCCAACTCGCCCAATAAAAATTCAATTGTTGTTCTATTTTTTGAATCCAAAATTTTTGTAAATTTAGTATTTTCGACAGCAAAATATTCGAATCCTTTTACATATTCAGAAGGGATTTTTAATTTATTCACAAAATGGTCAATATCAAAGAGTCTGTCTAATTGCTTCAAGTAAGACTCTTTTTTTTCCACTTCAAGTTGTTTTTTGAGCATACCCGTCCTACCGGAAAAAAAATTGAGTAATGGATCTGCTGAAATCGAACCTCCAGCCATCCCTGACAAGCTTGCAGACGCATTAAGGTCCGTTGCAGTATGTAATTTACGTTCTGCAACCGTATAGGATTTTTGTCCTTTTGGAATTATTCCAAGCGCAACTGCATTAATATTATCAAATCCCCTTCTAACGATAACTTCTTTTAATTGATTCATTACTGGCTCCATTTTGACAAAAAGAAAATCATTTTCAAAATATTTTTGAGCCAAAACAATGCGAACTGCTTTAAATTGCGCTGCAGCAAACATAAGTGTGTCTCCCGCAACAGCCGGTATCGAAAAATAACCGGATTTTTCAGTAACTGCAGCTTTTTCAGTTTTTAAATTTATTACATAAATTCCTTCCAAATTTGACATATCTGCACTTACTTTCCCTTCCAATATAACAGGAACAGATTCCTGCGCAAAAGACTTTGAAGCAATTAAAATAAAAAAAATGCACACAACTCTACTCATCCGATGACAATCAAATTTCTATTACGGGTCAACTGTAAAAGTATCTTACTCTCTTCAAAATTAAGTACTAAAGACTTGGTAAAAATATGTTAATTAAAAACCGGAATCATACTATAAAAAAACACAATTTTATATCTTTAACCCTAACTATCTTTACAAGAAATCACAATGAAAAACATACTTATCGCCAGTACATCTATCCTTCATGGCGGGGACTATTTAGAGTATTTACTACCCAAATTAAGCTTGCATTTTTTAAATTGCAAAACAATACTTTTTATTCCTTATGCGCGTTCAGGTGCCATTTCACACGAAGAGTATACTTCAAAAGTTGCTTTGGCTTTTGCCAAAATAAATAAAAAAGTGAGAGGAATTCACGAATTTAAGGACGCAGCTGAAGCAATCCAAAATGCAGAAGGTATTTTTACAGGAGGGGGTAATACTTTTTTACTGGTTTCACAATTGTATAAAAACAAAATAATGAAAGTTCTTGCCGATACCGTTAAGAATGGAACTCCTTATTTAGGAACAAGTGCCGGAAGTAATATTTGTGGGCTGACTATGCAAACCACGAACGACATGCCGATTATTTACCCGCCGAGCTTTCAAACTTTAGGCTTAATTCCTTTTAATCTGAATCCGCATTATTTGGATACCGATGAACAATCAAAACACATGGGAGAAACCCGCGAAACAAGAATAAAGGAATTTCATTCTTTTAATGCCATTCCAGTTTTAGGATTACGAGAAGGCAGCTGGCTAGAGGTAAAAGGCGAAAACATAACGTTAAGAGGAAACTTATCGGCTAGACTTTTTAGACAAAATCAAGATCCTGAAGAATTAGAAAGCGGAGCTGATTTGAGTTTTATAAAATAATTCTGAAAGGACTAAGAATAAAAAAGCCGAAACAATTACGTTTCGGCTTTGAAGAGCGAAAGACGAGGCTCGAACTCGCGACAACCAGCTTGGAAGGCTGGAGCTCTACCAACTGAGCTACTTTCGCATTAAAATTTTAAATAAAAAACCTCAAATCAAATTTGAGGCTTAGAGCGAAAGACGAGGCTCGAACTCGCGACAACCAGCTTGGAAGGCTGGAGCTCTACCAACTGAGCTACTTTCGCATTAACAACAGTGCAAATATAATTAATAAGTTTGTTTCAATGCAAGTTTTTTTTCTTAAAAAATTACAAACTTACGCTGCAGCCATTTTTATTAAAGCATATTCAAATCATAAAGAATTTAATATGAAAATATTATACCTTTATTAAGCTTAAAAAAACAAAATAAAAAAAAATGCAAAACATCAAAAAAATAACGGCCCTAGAGACATTTCCGGTAAGACATCCTGTCCTTCGAGCCGACAAATCGATAGACAGTTGTCATTTTGATGGTGATAATTTAGAAACCACTTCTCATTTTGGTTTGTTTGATGGAAATAATATCATAGGTGTTATTTCAATATTCGAAGCAAAACATGATTTATTTGCGGCAGAAAAACAGTATCAAATTCGGGGTATGGCGATTTTAAAACAGCATCAAAAAAGAGGTTTTGGCGAAAAGCTGATTCACAATTCGGAGAAACATTACAGAAACAAAAACGCAAATTTAATTTGGTTCAATGCCAGAAAAGAGGCGGTTGGTTTCTATGAAAAAATGGGATACCAAGTTAAAGGATTGCCCTTTGAAATACCCGAAGTAGGAGAACACCTTGTTATGTTTAAAAAAATGAGCAATGAATAAATTATTTCTAATACTATTATTGTGTCTAATAACTAGTTGTAAAAAGGAATTAAAAAGCGAGGTAGTCGTAAAAAAAGAGATTGCTAAACCTAGTATTAAACCTGAAGGCAAAGCAATTAAAATTGACTCGGCTTTACTGATTTCTTTTAACAACAAAGCGCTCACTGATTTTTACAAATCTACTGAATACAGAACTGTTTGGCAATCAGAAGAAAAGAGAAAAATTATTTTAGGAGAACTTCTTAAATCTGATGAAGAAGGACTAAATCCAGAAGATTACACGGTAGCTACATTGAGTGATTTTGAAAAAAAATCAGCAACATTAGATGATTCTGATTTAGCTAAATATGATATTTTGTTGACGGCCAATTTTCAAAAATACATTTCACATTTAACTAACGGAACACTGAATCCACGAAAATTGTATAAAAACTGGGACTTAAAAGAAAACTACATTGATATAAATGAGACAATGACACATTTATTTAGCAGCGATTCCTTAGGCTATAAAATCGAACAATTGAAACCCAATCATATTGTTTACAAAAGATTAAAAAAAGCACTAAAACTAATCAACACTTTCCCAAAAGATAATTTCAAAACGATAAAAATAACGAAAAAAATCACTCCAAATGACACCAATCCTGCTATAGTAGATATCAAAAAAAGATTAATTTTTTGGAAAGAATTACAACCGAAAGATAGCTTGACCACTGTTTATGACGAAGAAACGGTAGCTGCAATAAAAAAATTTCAGTCCCGTCACGGTTTAGGCATTAATGCGATTATAGATGAAGGAACAATTAACTGTCTCAATTTCTCAAAACAACAGCGTATCCATCAAATTATTGCCAATCTAGAGCGCTGGAAATGGTATCCAAAAGAAATGGGGAAAGAATATATAATTATCAACATTCCTGATTACAGATTGAGCCTCGTTAAAGACAATGACACTTTGAGAACCCATAGAGTAATTGTAGGAAGGGCCAAAAGAAAGACTCCAATCCTGAGTTCGAAATTAACGCAAGTGGTTTTTAATCCAACATGGACTGTCCCTCCAACTATTTTGAGAGAAGATGTAATTCCGGCTATTTTAAAAAGGCGAAGCTATCTGACCGAATCAAACATTAAAGTTTATGATAGTAACGGAAGAATAATAAGTCCCTATGAATGGCAATTGTCACTAGCAAAAACATATCGTTATGTCCAAAGTCCGGGGACTTTTAATTCACTAGGCATGGTAAAAATAATTTTCCCCAACCGATTTTCTATTTATCTGCACGATACTAATCATAGAGATTATTTCGATAAAATAGATCGCTCATTAAGTTCGGGTTGTGTCAGGGTTGATAATCCATTAGAATTAACGGAGTATTTGCTGGATGATGCTGTCAATTGGAATTTTGATAAAATTACAAACATCTTGCAAAACGAAAAAACAAAATTTGTAAAAATCAGAAAAGAGGTTTCGTTCCATTTATTGTATTGGACCGCTTGGAGCGAAAATAACAAATTAATTTTTAGAGATGATATTTACGCCCTTGATGCCAATTTATATAACAAACTACGAAATTGACGCAGCAAATTTTGAAACTCTTGACGGATGATAAATAAAGAAGCACGATTTGTTTTTTATGGTGCTGATAATTTCTTTAGATAATTCTACCGGTACAGCCGGACAACCTTGACTTCTACCTAATCTGTGATTATTTTTAATAAACGAATTAGAAACGTATTCAGCTGCATGCATTACCACACCTCTTGCTCTTGCGTTATCGTTAACTCCTCTTTCTAAACCATCTAATTTAAGTGACATTCCATGTTTACCATTGTAAATTTCACCCGTAGCATAAAAACCTAAACTGCTTTTATACGATTCAGCTGAATTTGAAAAATTAGAAGCAAATTCTTCGCCTGTATTTCTTCCATGAGCAACAAGAGAATGAAACAATACATCACCAGAAATTAAATCAATCACCCAAAGTCTTTTAGTATTGGACGACAAACTAAAATCGACTAAGGTTAAGATGTCTTTCTGGATCAATCCTTTTTCTTTCAACAAATAATACCCTTTTAAAGCAGCTGCGAAGCTTTCTAATTTAGGTAAAGCAAAATTATTGGAATGTAAGTTACTGTAAGCCATTTCAATTTTAGCGTCAACACTAGTTTCCACCGTTTTGGCATAAACCACCGGTTTCGCATTCTTTGGCTCAGAAGAACTTGTTTTAATCGTAGAGAAGGAAACAAGCATAAATAAAATTGCAGGAAATATCTTATAAATCATTGGCTTTCTTTAAGTTATAGATTAATTTGGGATTGCAAACGTACGGTAAAATAAAACGATTAAAAATAATTTAACAAAACTTTAGTCCAATTAATAACGGACAAGTAAGGAAAATATTGAGTAAAACATCATAAAAAATTCACTTCCTGTGTTAATTTTGTTATTTTTGTTTTGATACAATCACAATATATGTCCAAATTTCAGTCTACTGTGCTTTTTTTTTTAATTTTCTACAGTTTCAATAGCTATAGCCAAAAAAAGGTTCTTTTGGCAAAACCTATAGAAGAAAACATCACCATCGATGGAAAAATTAACGAAGATATCTGGAAAACAGAATCAGTAGCTACCGATTTCGTTATGTTTCAACCTGACAATGGAAAACCAATAAACATTAATAAGAAAACTGAAGTTAAAGTACTCTACGACAACAATGCCATCTATATTGCAGCTTTGCTATATGATGATGAGCCTGAGAAAATAAAAAAAGAAATAACAAACCGTGATGTTTTTGGGGTTTCCGATAATTTTTCAGTTTACATCAACGGGTTTAACGACGGGCAACAAGACTTCCGCTTTTTTGTAAGTTCAGCAGGAGTTCAAATGGATTGTCTAGCAACTGAAGACAGTGAAGATTTTACATGGGACGCCATTTGGGACAGTGAAATAACAATGACTGACTTTGGATGGGCTGTAGAAATGAAAATTCCCTATGCTGCCTTACGATTTTCTAATGCTGATAAACAAATCTGGGGTCTGAATTTTATGCGAGAGATAAAACGAGATGTTCAGAAATATACTTGGAATCGCGTAGATACGAAAATAGGGGCCGTTATTCCGCAAGCAGGAATTCTCGAAGGAATAGAAAATATAAAAACACCTACTCGACTTTTTTTCATACCCTACTCGTCTGCGTATTATCAAAAAAACAACATTGGATCAGGAACCACTTTAAAAGGGGGATTAGATATTAAATACGGCATCAATGATTCCTTTACATTGGACGCCATTTTGGTTCCCGATTTCGGACAAACAAAATTTGACAATGCTATTTTAAACCTTGCACCTTTCGAGCAAAAGCTTGATGAAAACAGGCCTTTTTTTACAGAAGGCACTAATTTATTCAACAAAGGAGGATTATTCTATTCCAGAAGAATTGGAGGTGCACCAAGCACAGAACCGGCAATTACAGCAAATGAAGAAATAATTAATTATCCGAATACTGTTGATTTGCTAAATGCAGTTAAAGTTTCAGGAAGAACAGAGAAAGGCTTAGGGATTGGTTTTTTGAATGCAGTTACCGAAAAAACATACGCTACTATTCGAGATAACGCTACGAATGAAACACGAAAAGAAGTTATAGAACCATTGACTAATTATAATATTTTAGTTTTTGATCAGCGTTTTAATCAGAATTCGTCGGTCTCTTTTGTAAACACAAACACTACTCGTAATGGCGGCTTTAGAGATGCTAATGTTTCTGCATTGTTATTTGATTTAAGCACAAAAGAAAACACTTATAATTTATACGGAGATTTCAAATACAGTTCCATTAATACTATTGAAGATTATGATGGTTTTAAAACTTCATTAAACTTTGAAAAAACAAGCGGAAAATATCGATATTTACTTTCTGGAAAATACCTTTCTAAGGATTACGATATAAATGATTTAGGAATCATTTTCTATACCAATTATCACAATGCCTATGCGAATGCCAGTTATAGAATTTTGAATCCTACAAAGTTTTTTAACACCTTTAAGATAGAGCAGGAATTCAATTTCGAAATACAAAACACTGCTGGGAAATTACAAGAAGGCTATTATAAAACAGTGATTAAAGCAACGTCTTTAAATAATCATTATTTTGAGTTAGCCCTACTAATAAATCCACTTAAAACATTTAATTTTTACGAGCCTCGTACGAATGGCAGATACGTCTATAACCCTAAAAGCATTGCTTCTTATTTCGGATTTGAATTGAACAGAAACAATGAACTAACTCTTGATATGACACCACAATTTATCAAATATGACGAGAAAGGAAGATTTACTTACGGGATTAATTTTAGTCCAAAATACCGATTCAATGACAAATTTTCTTTAGCATATACGCTAGACTATACTACTTTAAAAAATGATCGTGGGTGGGTTGACTTTGATGATTCCGGAATTGTATTTGCGGAACGTAATCGTGAAATACTTCAAAATGATCTTACTGGAAAATATTCCTTAAACAATAAAATGACCTTTAATTTAACGGCTCGATATTATTGGTCTTATTCTAAAAATCATGATTTCTTCACCTTACAAAACAATGGCTATTTAACGCCAAATAATAATTATGCCTTAAATAAAGACAGAAATTTTAACTCTTGGAATTTTGATTTGTCGTATTCCTGGTGGTTTGCTCCTGGAAGTGAAATCTCAATTTTATACCGTAACTATGGATTAGAAAGAGCTAGTTTAGTCGAAAAAGATTTATCCAAGAATCTTAAAAGTATTTTCAATAGCGATCTTACCAATATCCTTTCCATAAGCGTACGTTATTTTATTGATTATAATGTGATAAAAAATAAGTTTTAAAATCTTCAAAATAAGATTTAAAAACAAATCGCTTTTAAGTTCTGAAATAGACTACCGACATATATAATATTGTTTTTGTTCTAAAAAATGTAACAATATATTAAAAACATAGTCTATTATTTAAATTATATTCTTGAACCGTTTTATCATCAATCAATCAAAAAATATCATGAGAAAAATACTTTTCATAAGTGTCTTCTTGTTTTCATTTCTTGGCTATGGCCAAAAAAAAGTCTTACAAACTAAATTCATTTCCGACAATATAATCATCGATGGAAAATTGGAGGAAACTATATGGGAATCTACACCTGTAGCAAAGGATTTTATCATGTTTCAACCAGACAATGGTAAACTTATTCCAGAAAACAGAAAAACAGAAGTAAAAGTTTTATATGACAATGACGCCATCTATATCGCAGCATTAATGTACGATGACGAACCAAATAAAATAATGAAAGAAATAGTGCAAAGAGATAATTTCGGTGCTTCGGATCTATTTGGAGTTTTTGTAAATGGTTTTAATGACGGACAACAAGATTTTCAATTTTTTGTTTCCGCTTCTGATGGACAAGCTGATTGTATGACGACCGACACTAATGGAGAAGATTACTCTTGGGACGCTGTTTGGAAAAGCAAAGCTACTATTACAGATTTTGGCTGGATTGCAGAAATACGGATTCCGTACGCAGCTTTGAGATTTTCAAGTGAAAAAAAACAGCTATGGGGACTCAATTTTTTCAGAGAAATAAAGCGCGACAAACATAAATATACTTGGAATTTTATTGATTCAAAAATTGGAACTTTTACGCAACAAACGGGAGTATTGGAAGGCATAGAAAACATAAAAACACCTACTCGTCTGTTCCTTTTACCCTATTCTTCTTTTTATGTAAATGCAAATTCACAGCAAAAAACCTACGGAACTATGAAAGGCGGTCTAGATATAAAATACGGCATAAATGATGCTTTTACGCTGGATGCTATACTTATTCCCGACTTTGGTCAAACAAAATATGATGACCAAATTTTAAATTTAGGCCCATTTGAACAACAATTTAACGAAAACAGGCCTTTCTTCACAGAAGGAACCGATTTATTCAGCAAAGGAAATTTACTTTATTCAAGAAGAATTGGCGGCACACCTTCAAATCTGCCAACTACTGCAAGTAATGAAAAAATTATTGACAATCCATCAAGTGTAAATCTTATTAATGCCTTAAAAATATCCGGCAGAACAAAAGATGGTTTAGGAATAGGAATTCTAAATGCAGTTACTGAAAAAACATATGCATCAATCCAAAACAATGAAACTAAAGAAACAAGAAGAGAATTAGTGGAACCATTAGCAAATTATAATGTTTTGGTAGTTGATCAGCGCTTTCGTAAAAATTCTTCTATTTCATTTATCAATACGAACGTAACCCGAAACGGGAGTTTTCGTGACGGGAATGTTTCTGCATTAGTTTGGGATTTAAATACTAAGAAAAACACCTACAATCTTTCTGGAAATTTCAAATACAGCTACATAAACGACATTGAAGACAAAAAAGGAACTGCAACATCGCTTAACTTTGGTGAGACTTCTGGAAAATACCGTTATAGCGTAGGAACAGAAATACAATCAAAAAATTTCGACAACAATGATTTGGGAATTAATTTTGAGACCAACTATTATGCAATCTATGGAAATGTAAATTATAGAATATTAAATCCAACCAAATATTTCAATACGTTCAATACAAATTTTAATATGTTCACCCAGTTTCAAAAAGAAACGGGAAAAATCCAAGGTAATAATATCAATGTTAATGTCAACCTGAACAATAAACAAAATCATTATTTTGGACTGGGAATAAACGCGAATCCAATCGAGTCCTTTGATTATTATGAACCGAGGACAGAAAACCGGTATTTAATTTTTCCAAAACGATTTGGAGGTTGGTTTATGTTTTCTTCTAATTACAATAATAAATTTGCCCTTGACATCAATCCATCATTTGCTGTTTTGAGCGAACCTGGAAGAAATTCTTATGGTATCGACATTGGCCCAAGATACCGTTTCAATGATAAATTCTCATTGAATTACAACTTTAGCTTTTTTAGACAAAACAATAACAAAGGATATGTAGACAGTGTAAATGATGATCTAAATTCGACAGCGCCTAATACTATCATTTTTGCCAATAGAAATGTTATTACCTACTCCAACTCTTTTTCCGGAAAATACTCCATTAACAGCAAAATGACTTTTAATCTTTCCTTGCGCCATTATTGGTCTTTTGCAGAAAACAAGAACTTTTTATCATTAGAGCAAAACGGCAGACTAATGGATTATAATATTTATACTGAAAACAAAAACTCCAATTTTTTCTCCTGGAATGGTGATTTATCCTATTCATGGTGGTTTGCCCCAGGAAGCGAAATTTCTATCTTATACAGAAACAATGCAGCCAATTTTCAAAGAGAAATCGATAAAGACTTTGGAAAAAAAGTAACAACGCTACTAACCAACGACCAACTAAAACATGTTTTCTCAATAAGCATTCGTTATTTTATAGATTATAATGAAGTGAAAACTAAATTCTAATTTGCATTAATTTTAGCAAACCCCCTTTTCTACAACAAAATTATCAATATTTGTTATTGTTACCTTATGAATGAATAATAGTGATTTCGATTACTTCCAACATTTTTAGAAATGCTTTATCTTTGCTCAAAATATAGTACAATGAACAAAAAAGTAATTCTTATGATTTTGGACGGTTGGGGAAAATCTCCTGACCCTAAAGTATCTGCAATTGACAATGCTAATGTCCCATTTATAAATAGTCTTTATAGAAATTACCCAAGCGCTCAACTTAGAACCGATGGTTTAAATGTAGGTTTACCAGAAGGACAAATGGGCAATAGTGAAGTAGGGCACATGAACCTTGGTGCTGGACGAATAGTCTATCAGGATCTCGCCAAGATAAATCTTGCTGTAGCGCATAATACTTTGGCAAAAGAACAAGTATTGGTTGATGCTTTTACTTATGCCAAAGAAAACAATAAAAAAGTACACTTCTTAGGTCTTGTTTCAGACGGTGGAGTTCACTCTCATACTTCTCACTTACGTGGTTTAATTGATGCAACGCAACAATATGGATTGCAAAAAGTTTTTGTTCACGCCTTCACTGATGGCCGTGATGTTGATCCAAAATCGGGTAAAAACTACATTCAGGATTTAGAAGATTATATCGAAAACACCACTGTAAAAATAGCTTCTATAATTGGGCGTTATTATGCTATGGATCGTGATAAACGTTGGGAAAGAGTAAAATTAGCTTACGATTTATTAGTAAATGGAATTGGCACTCATACTAAAAATGCAGTCGAATCGATACTAGAAAGCTATGAAGTTAATGTAACCGATGAGTTTATTCATCCAATGGTTATGGTTGACGACAGCGACAAGCCCCTTGCTACAATTGAAGACGACGATGTTGTTATTTTCTTCAATTTCAGAACAGATAGAGGAAGAGAATTGACAGAAGTCCTGACTCAAATGGATTGTCATGAGCAAAACATGCACAAACTCAATTTGTACTATGTCACGCTTACCAATTATGACGAAACCTACCAAAATATAAAAGTAGTTTACAATAAGGATAACATTACCGAAACCCTAGGTGAAGTCTTAGAAAAAGCCCAAAAAAAGCAAATTCGTATAGCAGAAACCGAAAAATATCCTCACGTGACGTTCTTCTTTTCTGGCGGAAGGGAATTACCTTTTGCTGGTGAGAGCCGCATCTTGAAAAACTCCCCTAAAGTGGCCACTTATGATTTGCAACCAGAAATGAGCGCATTTGAACTTACTGATGCTTTAGTTCCTGAGCTTGAAAAAGAAGAAGTGGATTTTGTATGCCTTAATTTTGCCAATGGCGATATGGTAGGACATACTGGAATTATGAGTGCTGCAATAAAAGCTTGTGAAGCCGTTGATAAATGTGTAGAAAAAGTAATTACAACAGCATTAGCGCATAATTACACTACTATTGTAATTGCAGATCACGGAAATTGCGAGACAATGATTAATCCTGATGGAAGTCCGAATACCGCTCATACAACAAATCCGGTTCCTATTATTTTGGTTGACAAAGATTTAAAAGTGATCCATGATGGTGTTTTAGGAGACATTGCCCCAACTATTTTAGAGTTGATGGGAATTGAAAAGCCTGAAGTTATGACATGTCATTCTTTGTTATAAAACTTAGAAGTAATTTGAATCAAAATATTTTAAATACATTTTAAAAAAATTCAAAAAAGCTGTTCTGATTGGAACAGCTTTTTTATTATCAAAAATTTGACATCAAAAGTTCTCATAAAATTGTACTTTTGCAAACTGAAAATTCGAAATTATGATTATTGTAAAATCACGTGAAGAAATAGAATTGATGCGAGAAAGCGCATTAATCGTATCAAAAACATTAGGAATGATTGCTTCTGAAATAAAAGTAGGAGTCACTACATTATATTTAGACAAATTAGCCGAAGAATTCATTCGTGATCATGGTGCCGAACCAAGTTTTCTTGGTTTATATGGTTTCCCAAATTCACTTTGTATGAGTCCAAATGCCCAAGTGGTTCACGGAATTCCAAATAACAAACCATTAGAAAGCGGCGACGTTATTTCGGTGGATTGCGGTGCTTATAAAAATGGATACCATGGGGATCACGCTTATTCTTTTGAAATTGGCGAAGTAGCTCCAGAAACCAAGAAATTATTGCAAATAACCAAAGAATCTTTATACGTAGGAATCCGGGAATTAAAATTAGGTAACCGCGTGGAAGATGTAGGAAATGCTATTCAAAGATACACTGAAGCCCATGGCTATGGTGTTGTTCGTGAATTAGTAGGACATGGAGTAGGACAAAAAATGCATGAAGATCCTGAAATGCCAAATTATGGTAAAAAGGGAAGAGGAAAGCTTTTTGTGGAAGGAATGGTTGTTGCTATTGAGCCAATGATTAATTTGGGAACCCGAAACATCAAACAATTAAAAGACGGCTGGACAATCCTAACTGCCGACGGAAAACCAAGTGCTCATTTTGAGCATGACGTTGCTATTATCGATGGGAAACCTGAGATTTTATCGACTTTTGGATATATATACAAAGCGTTAGGAATTGTGAGTAATGAAGAAGATGAGTTTAGAAAAACACCTTTAGTCCTATAATGAAAAAACTTTTTAAACTTATACTCAATACCATTCCGCGTCCAATTCTTATTCGTTTAAGTTACCTGGCAAGACCAGTTCTTGCTTTTGCATTAAAAGGAACTCAATTTACGGATCCTATCGACGGAAAAAGTTTCAAAATGTTCCTCCCTTACGGTTATGGAACGCAAAGAAACAATGTGCTTTCACCAAGTACACTTTCATTGGAAAGACACCGTTTGCTGTGGTTATATCTGAATGAAAAAACCGATTTCTTTACTTCAACAGAGAAAAAGAAAGTACTTCATTTTGCACCGGAACAGGCCTTCTACAAATTGTTTCGAAATCAAAAAAATCTGGATTATACCACAACCGATTTATTTTCACCACTAGCTGATGTAAAAGCAGATATATGTGATTTGCCTTTCGAGGAAAATCAATATGATGTGATTCTTTGCAATCACGTTTTAGAACATATTCCAGATGACACTAAAGCGATGCAAGAATTATTCAGAGTTTTGAAACCAGGAGGAATGGCGATTTTGCAAATCCCACAAGATCTATCCAGAGCCACTACTTTTGCAGACGACACAATTACTGACCAGAAAGAAAGAGCAAAAATATTTGGGCAATACGACCACGTTCGTATTTATGGCCGTGATTATTTTGATAAATTAAGAGGCATTGGTTTTAAGGTAATTGAAGAAGATTATACGAACAAAATATCGTCAGAATTAGTGGAAAAATATTGCTTAGCCAAAGGTGAAATCATCCCTGTTTGTTTTAAATAGATTTGAGACTAATCAAATAAAGCTACTCCAATTCGCATAATAATAGTATTGCTTAATTCGTTATATTTACATTTCAGCAATTCAAGGTATATGCTTAAAGCTCTTTTTCTAAAAATAGGTCTGCTCTTTATAATCACTTCGACTACTGCACAAGTAGAAAAAGAGACCGCTCCACCCTATAATATTAAGACGATTACTTTTGTACAAACGGAACAAAATGTAATTCCAATTTTCAAATTAGGAGAGGGATTTCAGTTGCAATTTGATGACCTTTTCGGCAATGAAGCTGATTATTACTACGAAATAACGCATTGTGACTATAATTGGAATCCAACAGACATCCCTAAAAGTGAGTATTTAAAAGGTTTTGACAACCAAAGAATTTCAGATTACACTAATTCTTTCAACACATTACAACTCTATTCCCATTACAGACTGGCGATACCAAATCAGTTTACACAGCTATTAATCAGTGGTAATTACATGCTGAAAATATTAAACAACGATAAAGAAGTTATCTTTTCCAGAAAATTTATTCTTTATGAAGATGTTGTGACAGTTCCTATTCAAGTAAAGAGAGCAAGAACCGTTAGTAATTTAGAATCTAAACATAACTTAGAATTTACTATTAAATCCAGTACAATTACTTTTCAAAATCCATTGAAAAACGTAAAAGTCCTTTTACTTCAAAATGGCCAGTTCAATGATGCAATTAAAAACATAGCCCCCCAATATACAATTGGAAATGATTTAATTTATAAATATGATACCCAAACCCAGTTTTGGGCACGAAATGAATTTCTGTATTTTGAAAATAAAGACATTAGAGCTGCTAATAATAATGTAGCCCGTGTAGATTCTAATAATGAAATTTACAGTTCCCATTTATACACAAATGATGCAAGAACAAATTATCCATATTCTGTAACACAAGACGTCAACGGGAATTTTGTCATCAAGAACATAAACGCGACCAACAACGACATTGAATCCGATTATGCCTGGGTGTATTTTAGCCTTTCCGCCCCTACTTTTAGAATTAGCAAAGAGGTCTACATTACCGGAATGTTCAATAATTATAATCTAACACCCGAATATAAAATGGACTATAATGAAAAAAAGAGCATTTACGAAAAAGCAGTTTTAATAAAACAAGGGTTTACAAATTTCCAATATACAGTTGCAGATAGCAAAGGAATTATCGATCATGAAAATGCAATTGACGGAAATTTTTATCAAACAGAAAATGATTATTTTATAATGGTCTATTACCGAGAAAATATGGACCGATATGACCGAATCATCGGAAAAGGGATAGCAAATTCACTAAATATCATCAACTAAAAAAAACTTTTCAAAAAATGACAATACGAAATCAATTTTTTGTAAATTTGTCATTATTAAGCACCTATTCATTTATTTATTATGGTTTCTCAAATAACAAGAGGCATAAAGATATCAGTATTGACTAGTTTTGAAGGAACCTACTTCAAAAACTATAAGATCCATTTTGCCTTTAGTTATGAAATCACAATCGAAAACCACAGTAAAGATTCTGTTCAGTTAATTTCTCGCCATTGGGAAATTTTTGACTCTCTAAATGATATAGAAGTAGTAGATGGCGAAGGCATTATCGGAAAAAAACCGGTTTTAAAACCAGGTGAATTCCATACTTATAGCTCAGGTTGTTTATTATCTTCTCCTTACGGTGCGATGAAAGGTTATTTTAACATGATTAACTTTACTTCTACAAAAAATTTCAAAGTTATAGTACCTACATTCAGACTTTGTGCTCCATTTGCATTAAACTAATTTCTTTCTCTTTTGAATTATTTTGATTTTATTAGGATCAAATAATAAAATTTTTAAATTATCCTTTGTACTTTTGTCGTAATCTAAGTTATTCGCAACATTTGGAATGATTTTATTTTTTTCAATTGTTTAATCTTGCCTGTCTTCAAACAGGTCATCTAATTACTATATCATGCTAAAAGGATTTTTTAATGTACCAAAAGCGGTAAACGAACCAGTAAAAGGGTATGCGCCAAATTCACCTGAAAAAGTGGCTGTTCAAGCCGCTTACGCAAAAATGTGGAATTCTAAAATCGATGTGCCGCTATACATTGGAAGCGAAGAAATTAGAACTGGCAACACAAAAAACATGACCGCTCCTCATGATCATAAACATATCGTAGGAACCTATCATCTTGCTGAAAAAGCACATGTTGAAAAAGCCATTGCAAATGCACTAGAATCAAGAACTGCATGGGCAAATATGGCTTGGGAGCAAAGAGCTGCTATTTTTCTTAAAGCTGCTGAATTAATTGCGGGTCCCTATAGAGCAAGAATAAATGCTGCAACAATGATTGCGCAATCGAAAAACATTCATCAGGCCGAAATTGACGCTTCTTGTGAACTTATCGATTTTTTACGTTTCAACGTGGAATTTATGACACAAATTTATAGTGATCAGCCCAATTCAAACTCGGATATGTGGAACCGATTAGAGTACAGACCTCTGGAAGGCTTTGTATATGCTATAACTCCATTTAACTTCACTGCTATTGCTGGAAATCTCCCTGCAAGTGCTGCTATGATGGGAAATGTTGTGATCTGGAAACCAAGTGACAGCCAAGTTTTCTCTGCAAAAATCATTATCGATGTTTTCAAAGAAGCTGGAGTTCCTGACGGCGTTATCAACGTCGTTTTTGGAGATGCTTTAATGATTACGGACACTGTTTTGGCCAGTCGCGATTTTTCCGGAATTCATTTTACAGGTTCAACACATGTATTTAAAGACATTTGGTCAAAAATTGGAGCAAACATTCACCACTATAAAACGTATCCAAGAATTGTAGGGGAAACCGGAGGAAAAGATTTCATTATAGCGCATCCAAGTGCACATGCGAAACAAGTTGCAACTGGAATTGTACGTGGGGCATTCGAGTTTCAAGGTCAAAAATGTTCTGCAGCTTCAAGAGCTTATGTACCACAAAGTTTATGGCCAGCTGTAAAAGAGCAATTAATTACCGATACAAAATCCATGAAAATGGGCTCACCAGAAGATTTTGGCAACTTTATTACTGCAGTTATTCATGAAGGGTCTTTTGATAAATTGGTAAGTTTTATTGACCAAGCCAAAAAAGACGCTGATGCTGAAATTATCGTTGGTGGTAATTATGACAAATCAGTTGGTTATTTTATTGAACCAACCATAATTGTAACAACCGACCCTCATTACACAACAATGGAAACCGAATTATTCGGACCAGTAATGACAATTTTCGTTTACGAAGATGAAAAATGGGAAGAAACATTAAAACTAGTTGACACTACTTCAGAATATGCTTTAACAGGTGCAATTTTCAGTCAAGACCGTTATGCAATTGAGCAGGCAACCACAAAATTACAAAACGCTGCAGGTAACTTTTATATTAATGACAAACCCACAGGAGCTGTAGTAGGAATGCAACCGTTTGGTGGTGCAAGAGCATCAGGAACCAATGACAAAGCGGGTTCCGCATTGAACTTATTACGTTGGGCTTCGCTTAGAACTATCAAAGAAACCTTTATAACTCCAGAAGACTACAGATACCCGTTTTTAGGAGAATAAGTTTTAAAAGCTTAAGGATTTTCTAATGACGATTCTTGGTTTAAGATTTAACCCCAAAAAATTCAAATTATTTTGATTTTCTGGGGTTCTCTTTTTTTTACCTTAGCCTTCTTTCTTAAACGCCTAAACTACAAACTTCAACGGCACATGCACAACTTTCTTCGTTTCAAAGAATTCATCATCGAAAAAGTCAGCTAAATTATACTCTGTAGCTTTAGGGAAATCTTTTAACTCTTCTGTTAAATCACCGCCTTTAAGATATAGTATGCCATTTTTCAATTCGTGCTTGTTATTCTTTTTGATTTTTGTTTTAACCCATGAAACAAAATCAGGCATATTCGTTACCGCACGACTCACGATAAAATCAAAATCCCCTTTTACATTTTCGGCTCGAAGTTGTTCGGCTTTTACGTTTTTTAGCTCCAATGCTTCGGCCACAGCCTGTACCACTTTTATTTTTTTGGCAATAATATCTATCAGAAAAAAACGGGTTTCCGGAAAAAGAATCGCCAACGGAATTCCAGGAAATCCTCCCCCAGTCCCTACATCCAATATATAAGTTCCTGGTTCAAACTTTATAATTTTGGCAATTCCTAAAGAATGTAAAATATGTTTGGTATATAAAGCATCAATATCTTTTCTCGAAATAACATTTATTTTTTCATTCCAGTCGTGGTATAGAAAATCTAATTTTGCGAATTGCTCTTTTTGAATATCGGTCAAATAAGGAAAATACTTAAGAATCTCGTCCATTGCTCTATTTTTTTAACAAAAGTACTATTTTTCTCTTTGAAATATTTAACTCAATTTTGCAGATTGAAAATTTATAATAATTATCTTTGGGGATTATTATAAAATTATATGAACAAGACCGCTCCTACATTTGCAAAGCAAGACAGTCTGAAGTTTTTCAGGACGCTTAACTCGCGGGTAAACAATTACTTCAAGGAAAACAACATCCAAAAAACAGGAAATTGGAGACTTTATTTGAAAACCATAATTCTGTTCACCGTTTTTCTTGCGCCGTATTTTTTGATACTAACGCTAGACATGCCTTTTTGGGCTCATCTTTTATTGACTATTGTCATGGGAATTGGTATGGCTGGAGTAGGAATGAATGTTATGCATGATGGAAATCATGGCTCTTATTCTAATAAAAACTGGATAAATAAATTCATGGGAGGAACGATTTATGTTCTTGCAGGAAATGTATATAACTGGCAAGTGCAACATAATGTCTTACACCATACTTACACTAATATTCCTGGTCATGACGAAGATTTAGATGCTGGACGTGTCATTCGTTTTACAAAAGAAGCAAAATGGTATAATTTTCACCAATTTCAACAATACTATTCTGTTTTTCTATATGGATTATTAACTTTCAATTGGGCGATAACGACTGATTTTAAGCAAATGAGAAGCTATCTAAAAAGAAAATTGTCTTACGGTGAAGCTAAAAGCCCAAAAACACTTTGGACAACTTTAATCATTACAAAAATAATTTATGTTTCTATCTGGATTGTTTTACCAATCGTTATTGGAATCACGTGGTGGAAGGTACTAATCGGATTTTTTGTAATGCACTATACTGCTGGATTAATCCTTAGCGTTGTTTTTCAATTGGCACACGTTGTAGAAGAAACAACCAACCCCTCTCCAAATGAATTAGGAGAAATGGGTAATACTTGGGCGATTCACCAATTGTTCACCACAACCAATTTTGCACCAAAAAACAAAATAGTGAACTGGTATACCGGAGGTTTAAATCACCAAATAGAACATCATATTTTTCCAAATATCAGCCACATCCATTACGGTAAAATTGCGAAAATTGTAAAAGAAACTGCTCAAGAATGCAACTTACCTTATTACGAATATAAAACAATGCGAAGTGCTATTATAGCTCATTTCAAACATTTGAAAGAGTTAGGAATGAAACCAGAACTTATATAATCGCATTAGAGCCCTGCAGTGCGTCACAATAAAAACTAAAGAAACTAATTACAATTAACTAAAAAATGAATCCACTTTCAGACAGAATTAACAATCTAGCTACATCACAAACATTAGCAATGGCTGCTTTGGCCAGAGAATTAAAAGCACAAGGAAAAGATATCATCAGTTTAAGCTTAGGTGAGCCTGATTTCAATACGCCTGATTTCATTAAAGAAGCTGCAAAAAAAGCGATTGACGAAAACTATAGCACATACTCTCCTGTAGAAGGATATGCTGAGTTAAAAGAAGCAATCTGTAGAAAATTCAAAAGAGACAATAATTTAGAATATAAACCATCTCAAATTGTAGTTTCAACTGGAGCAAAACAATCTTTATATAACATTGCTCAAGTTATGTTAAACGATGGTGACGAAGTAATTTTACCAGCTCCTTACTGGGTATCCTATTTTGAAATTGTAAAATTATCTGGTGGAGTTCCTGTAGAAGTTCCAACTTCTGTAGATACTGATTTCAAAATCACACCAGAACAATTAGAAGCAGCTATCACTCCAAAAACAAAAATGATGTGGTTCAGTTCTCCTTGTAATCCAAGCGGATCTGTGTACAACAGAGAAGAATTAACTGCATTGGCAAAAGTGCTAGAAAAACACCCAAACATCTATGTTGTTGCTGATGAAATCTATGAGCACATCAATTTCTCAGGAACTTTTTGTAGCATCGCTTCAATCCCTGGAATGTTAGAAAGAACGATTACCGTAAATGGAGTAGCAAAAGCTTTCGCTATGACAGGATGGAGAATTGGATATATTGGAGCTCCAGAATTCATTGCAAAAGCGTGTACAAAAATACAAGGTCAGGTAACAAGTGGAGCTAACAGTATTGCACAACGCGCTACCATTACTGCTGTAGATGCCGATCCAAGCGTTTTAAAACACATGGTAGATGCTTTTCATAGCCGTAGAGATTTAGTGGTTGGATTATTGAAAGACATTCCAGGAATCAAAATCAACGTACCAGAAGGCGCATTTTACGTATTTCCGGACGTTTCATCTTTCTTCGGAAAAACATTGAAAGGAACTTTCATCAAAGATGCTAATGATTTCTCTATGTATCTTTTAGGCGAAGCCAATGTAGCAACCGTAACAGGTGACGCATTTGGTAACCCGGACTGTATTCGTTTTTCTTACGCAACAAGCGAAGATTTATTGAAAGAAGCATTACGCAGAATAAAAGAAGCTGTAGCATAATTCCAAATAGCTCAAAATTTAAAAATAGTTTAAGGTTTAAAGTTTTACCACTTTATACTTTAAGCTATTTTTTTTATGGGAGTATCCCGATGAAAAAACGAGGCCAGGCCATTCATTAAAATGCCTTCTCTTGTTAAAAAAAGCAAACAAAAAAGATTTTTGACCCCTACCCTTCCCACAAAAAAAACACTATTTTTGCTTACAATTCAAATCGGTTTTATACGACTAAGCAACTTGAAAACTTCAAAAAAAAATGAAAATACTACTTCTCGGCTCAGGCGAATTAGGAAAAGAATTTGCAATCGCAGCACAACGCATCGGGCAAACCATAATTGCGGTTGACAGTTACGAAAACGCGCCCGCTATGCAAGTTGCTCATGATTTTGAAGTAATCAATATGCTTGATGGAGAAGCGTTAGACCGAATAGTTGCAAAACACAAACCCGATTTCATTGTTCCTGAAATAGAAGCCATTCGTACCGAGCGTTTTTATGAATATGAAAAACAAGGGATTACCGTGGTTCCTTCAGCAAAAGCTGCTAACTTCACGATGAACAGAAAAGCAATCCGTGATTTGGCTGCTAGAGAATTGGGACTAAAAACTGCTAATTATCGTTATGCGACAACTGCCGAGGAATTACAAAAAGCCGTGGAAGCGGTCGGAATGCCATGCGTGGTAAAACCATTAATGTCATCCTCAGGAAAAGGGCAATCGACCATTAAAACCGAAGCCGATATCGAAAAAGCGTGGAAGTATGCCGTTGAAGGTTCACGTGGCGATGTCGTAGAAGTTATTGTGGAGGCGTTTATAAAATTCAATTCCGAAATCACTTTATTGACTGTTGTTCAAAACAACAATCCAACCCTTTTTTGCGCGCCAATTGGCCATAGACAGGAACGCGGCGACTATCAAGAAAGCTGGCAACCTGCTCGAATTTCTGACAAGGATCTATATGAAGCCCAAGACATGTCCGAAAAAGTAACCGAAGCTTTGGGTGGTGCAGGACTTTTTGGAGTCGAATTTTTCTTGGCCGATGATGGTGTTTATTTCTCAGAATTATCGCCAAGACCCCATGATACCGGAATGGTAACTTTAGCTGGAACACAAAACTTCAACGAATTTGAATTGCATTTACGAGCAATTCTAAGTTTACCCATTTTCGAAATTACATTAGAAAAAGCGGGAGCCAGTGCCGTAATTTTAGCTTTAGAAAATTCAACAAATCCAACTTATACTGGTATCGAAAAAATTGCCTGTTATCCTAAAACCGATTTCAGGATTTTTGGAAAACCAACTTCAAGACGCTATCGAAGAATGGGCATCGCTTTAGTCAATGACCATTTAGAAACTCCTATTGAAGAAGTGGTAGAAAAAGCTAAAAAAGCAGCAAGTTTAGTTATAGTAAATTCATAATTACTTTTTAGAAACACGAAAAGCTGACGGGGTCAATCCAGTATGTTTTTTGAATAATCTTGTAAAATAAGAATAGTCATCGAACCCTAATTCGCTCGCAATTTCATTGACCGTCATTTTTTTGTCCATTAACATTCGTTTGACTTCAAGTATGATCCGATCCGTAATTACTTCAGTTGTGGTTTTTTGCAACATTTCATTACAAATCCTGTTCAAATGCTTTAAAGTAATATTGAGCTGTGAAGCATAGAAAGAAGGTGCTTTTTCAGTTTTAAAATGATGCTCTAAAAGAACTTCGAAATTCTTAATCTTCACATTATACGAATGCGCTACATGGAGATGAGTTGCACTATATTTTCTGGCAATTTCAATGTGTATAATGTCTAACAGATTCATGATTTTATCCTGCTTCAACATCTGATTTGTCTGAATTTCTAGCATCATACTCTCAAAATAAGGTACAATCGCTTTGGCTTCGGCTAAATCAAAGACCATTTCAGGCTTGTTGTCTACCGACGAATAGAAAGGGTAGTCCGCGATGGTTTTCTGTCCAAAATAAAGATTATACATTTCCTGTGAATAGAAAATCACAAATCCTTCCACATCATCCGACAAATCCCAATGATGCATTTGTCCGGGCTGCAAGAAAAACATACTTCCCGACTGAATCGAAAATACATCAAAATCGATTTCATGTGTTCCTGATCCTTTAGTAAAAAAGACCAAAACATACGAATTATGTCGATGTGGCTCCTCTACAAAACTATGGTCAATCAAATGATTTTTAAAACTATTGACATACAAATCACTATTCACCGAATTGCAGTTAAACCGCTGAATATTATAAACAGGATACTTTTTCATAAGCAAAAATGTCTTTATTGTGCTATAATTAGCGAATATAGAAAACATCTGTGATATGGATAAGGAATACCTTTGAAAAAAATAATAATGATGTCAAATTCAATTGTCCACATCCTAAATAACGATTGTCCCCATTGTCTTAAAGGCAAAGTTTTCAAAGAAAAAAATATTTTCTTGAATATTGGCTTTCCTAAAATGTATGAGTATTGCTCGAACTGTCAGTTTAAATTCGAAAAAGAACCTGGCTATTTCTTTGGCGCGATGTATGTCAATTATGGCTTAACAGTAGCACAAGGTATAGCGACCTATCTTGTTGCCCAATTCTTCTTTAAGGAAAATTTTGATTTAAGAATCATTCCAATTATTGCTATTGTCATTATTGCAATGTCTTCTTTCAACATTCGACTTTCCAGGTTATTGTGGATTTACATGTTTAAAAATTATTCTATTTAAAATAATTTCCTTCTGTCATAAAACTGTTATCTTAGCAAGAGCAAATCCTTAAATCATGAAACAGTTACTGCTCTTCTTTTTTTTATTTTCTGCTGCATTTGTGAATGCACAAGATAAAAAAGGACAATCAAAAACTCAGATTGTCGAAGCTGCTTGTGGGCAATGCCAGTTTAAAATAAAAGGCCACGGTTGTGATTTGGCCGTTCGTATTGATGGAAATAGTTATTTTGTTGACGGAACTTCTATAGATTCCCACGGTGATGCCCATGCCGACGATGGCTTTTGTGCTGCAATTAGAAAAGCAGAAGTGGCTGGCAAAATTGTAGACAATCGCTTTAAAGCGACCTTTTTTAAATTGCTTCCCAAAAAATCCAAAAGCAAATAGTTCTAAACCAACCATGATAGAACCATCGTCCTCATAGCATTTTGAAGAGAAAAGGATAAAGGCAGAACACTCATGATGAAAACATAAAACGCCTGGCTCCTAAAAGGCATTCTGATAAATCCTAAAAAAATAGTATTTTTGCGGCCTAATTTAAACTAATCCATAAAAGTGGATAGTTCTAAATTTTAAACTTAAACAAAAAAATATGAAAGCATACGTATTTCCAGGTCAAGGCGCACAATTCACAGGAATGGGTAAAGACTTATATGAAAACTCTCCTCTAGCAAAGGAACTGTTCGAGAAAGCAAACGAAATTTTAGGTTTCCGCATCACAGATATCATGTTTGAAGGAACAGGCGAAGAATTGAAAGAAACCAAAGTTACACAACCCGCAGTTTTCTTGCATTCGGTGATTTTGGCAAAAACGTTAGGTGAAGATTTCAAACCAGAAATGGTAGCGGGACATTCACTAGGGGAGTTCTCTGCTTTAGTAGCAAATGGAGCTTTGTCTTTTGAAGATGGATTACGATTGGTTTCTCAACGTGCTTTAGCGATGCAAAAGGCATGTGAAATAAAACCTTCGACTATGGCAGCAGTTTTAGGATTGGCAGACAACATTGTGGAAGACGTTTGTGCTTCGATAGACGGAATTGTGGTAGCGGCCAATTATAATTGTCCAGGACAATTAGTGATCTCGGGAGAAACATCAGCAGTAGAAAAAGCCTGTGAAGCGATGAAAGCAGCGGGTGCAAAACGTGCTTTATTATTGCCGGTTGGTGGCGCTTTTCACTCTCCAATGATGGAGCCTGCAAGAGAAGAACTGGCAGCTGCTATTGAAGCTACTACTTTTGCTGTTCCTATTTGTCCAGTATATCAAAATGTGACTGCAAACGCAGTTTCTGACCCGGGCGAAATCAAAAAAAATCTAATTATACAATTGACCGCTCCTGTAAAGTGGACACAATCCGTACAACAAATGATAAAAGACGGAGCAACTTTGTTTACTGAAGTTGGCCCTGGAAAAGTTTTGGCAGGATTGATTAGTAAAATTGATAAAGAAGCAGTTACGACTAATGCTTAATTAGTATCCATTTTCAGCAATGGAAATCGTTTACAAATAGGATCCTCATAAACAGAAGTTTGTGAGGTTTTTTTTTTTATCTTTATAAATTGAGTACAAATCAATATTAATTTACTTAAAACAAATAAAAATGAAAAAAGCACTTTTAGTATTAGCATGTATTGGCATTTTATCGACTTCTTGTAAAAAAGAAACAAAGGACGAAGTAAAAGAGGCTACCGAAGCAGTTGGCAATGAAATGGAAGAAGCTATAGATACCGCAGCTGTAAAAGTTGACGCCGCAGCTGATTCAACTAAGGTTAAAGCTGGAGAAGTTCTTGAAAAAGGAGCTAAAAAAATGGATGAAGCTGCCGAAGAACTAAAAGAAGCAGCTAAAAAATAATTCCAAAAAAGCTATTGTTGGACTACCTTCTGACATCTTTTAAGAGACGATAGCACTTTGGCTACACAATTGCTATCTGTCAATCGTCTTATCGAATAAATCCGATTAACAAACAAGCGATTGAGAATAGAACCATCTCTATTCAACAATCGCTTGTTTTTTAAATTTTCAAAATAGCTACCTTGCATTTTTCACATATCCTTAAAAAAACATGTATCCAGACGGTAGTCTAGATTGGGTACATTTATTTCCTATTTTTCTGTTCCCATTTCCAGGCGCTAGCCATAGCTTCCTCCAACGTAGACTGCGCTTTCCAACCCAAAACTTTATTCGCTTTATCCGTATTAGCATAAGCCTCAACAACATCCCCTTCTCTACGAGCAACTATCTTATAAAGTATTTTTACACCACTTACTTTTTCGAAAGTATGGATAACTTCTAAAACTGAACTTCCGGTTCCGGTTCCCAGATTGAAGGTTTCTACTTTGGCAGTGTTTTTTTTATTCAATAATCGCTGTAAAGCAATAACATGCGCTTTCGCCAAATCGACTACATGAATATAATCCCGAATAGCCGTTCCATCAGATGTTGGGTAATCATCACCGTAAACGGATAATTCCTTGCGTAAACCGATTCCAGTTTGAGTTATAAACGGCACTAAATTTTGCGGAACACCAATAGGTAATTCCCCAATTTCAGCCGATGGATGTGAACCAATAGGATTGAAATAACGCAATAATATTGCATTTACATTAGTGACTTTAGCAGTATCTGTGATAATCTCCTCTCCTATTTGTTTCGTATTCCCATAAGGAGACATTGCCGTTTGAATAGAAGCATCTTCGGTAATTGGCATTTTTTTGGCTTGGCCATAAACGGTACAAGAAGAACTAAAAATGAAATTTGCTTCTGGTTTTTTCTGTAATTCTTGTAAAATATAGACTAACGTATTGATGTTGTTCTCATAATACAACAATGGATTTTCAACACTTTCACCTACCGCTTTTGAAGCTGCAAAATGTATAACCCCTGAAATATCACTATGTCTTTTGAAAAAATCCTGTACTTTTTCTTTATCGCGTAAATCTAACTTTTCGAAAGCGGGAACTTTTCCAGTAATGTTCTGAATTCCGTCTAAAACATTCAATGATGTATTCGATAAATTATCAACAACCACGACTTCAAAGCCTTCGTTTTGTAATTCAACAACGGTATGTGAACCAATAAAACCTAAACCTCCTGTTACTAGTATTTTCATATTTATTTTTTATCGTTTGGCGGAAATTTAAAAGCTTGTCTAGCAATTAGAAACCATTGTTTTTTTTGTTTTTGCCAAACAAGCAGTGTTCCAATTTTTATATCCTTATCAACTCCACCGTCTCTAGTATGCGCAACAAGTGCATTTCTTACTATAGCAACATCACCAACAATAGTAATTGTTTGATTTTGAAATTCAATCGTAACAAAATCGGATTCGCCGCTAACAATTTTCTCTATAAATACGGATTGATTTTCGAGATGCCCATCAGAATGTCCGTAACTTAAATCTACAGACGTTAGGTCTTTAAGCATGTTTACATCGGCATCAATCATTGCTTGACGCAAAGCCTCAACACGAGAAGCAACAGCTATTTCTTTCCTATTATTGGAACTATTTTGAGCTAAACCTGAAAATTGTAATAAAACCAGCGAAATGGTTGCGAAAAAATATTTCATTATTATTTAATTTAAAAATTCCAAGACGCTATCGGTAATAAACTTGACTTGCTCATCGTCTAATTCTGTATGCATTGGCAAAGAAATCACTTCTTTTACTAATTGATTGGTCACCGGAAAATCTTCTTCTTTATATCTCGAATCCAAATAAGCCTTCTGAGAATGTAGAGGAATTGGATAATAAATAGCGCAAGGAATTCCTTTATCTAACAAATATTGCATTAAACCATCTCTATCTGCATTTACAATACGCAATGTATACTGGTGAAAAACGTGGCAGTCACAAATATCACAAATACTAGGCGCAATTATATTTTTGTGTCCTTCAAAAGCGGTGGAATATTTTCTGGCCGCATCCTGTCTTGCATTACTGTATTGGTCTAATAAAGGCAATTTAGCATTCAAAACTGCAGCCTGAATACTGTCCAAACGCGAATTCACTCCTATTACATCATGATGGTAACGCTCGTACATACCGTGATTTACAATCCCGCGAAGTCTGTGAGCTAATGCGTCGTCATCTGTAAAAATGGCTCCACCGTCTCCGTAACACCCAAGATTTTTTGAAGGAAAAAATGAAGTGGCTCCTACATGTCCAATAGTTCCTGCTTTCTTTTTAGTTCCATCCAAAAATTTACAATTGGCACCAATGGCTTGCGCATTATCTTCGATAACATATAGATTGTATTCTTTGGCGATAGCCATAATTGCTTCCATATTGGCGGCACGACCGAACAAATGAACCGGAACAATTGCTTTTGTTTTTGCCGTAATTGCTTTTTTAATTCCCTCGATAGATATATTCATATTATACATATCTACATCGACTAAAACAGGCGTTAATTGCAATAAAGCAATCACTTCCACCGTCGCTGCAAAAGTAAAATCGGCAGTGATTACTTCATCCCCAGGCTTTAAATCCAATCCCATCATGGCAATTTGCAAAGCATCAGTTCCATTTGCACATGGAATTACATGTTTCACGCCTAGGTATTCTTCTAAAGATCTTTGGAATTGATGAACTTGAGGTCCATTGATATAAGTATTTGTGTCTAAAACTTCTTGAATAGATGCGTTTACAACGGCTGCAATTTTATCATATTGACTTTTTAAGTCAACCATTTGGATTTTTTTCATTGAAATTTTTTGTTAAAAGTTCGAAAGTTTAAGGTTTCTATAACCATCGAACACTTTCTTAAAACGAAGAACAAAAATAGTTATTTAATGAGTTCAAACCAATGAAATTAATATAAAGAAAAACGTATTTTAGCCACAAAATTTCACTGATGCTTTTTCTTTATAATCTAACGGTTCAAATTGCTGGTTTTTTATTAAAAATCGTAGCCCTTTTCAGTCCAAAAATTAAACTTTTCATAGAAGGAAGGAAACTTGTTTTCCCTACTTTGAAACAAAAAATAAAACCTTCCGATAAAACGATTTGGTTTCATGCTGCATCATTAGGCGAGTATGAGCAAGGTTTACCCGTGATTGAAAAAATTAAAGAAAAATTTCCTTTGCACAAAATTGTGGTTACATTTTTCTCGCCTTCGGGTTATGAAGTTCGCAAAAATAACACTATTGCTGATGTAACGGTCTATTTACCTTTAGACACAAAAAAAAATGCACAGGAGTTTTTACAAATCGTTCATCCTGATTTGGTATTTTTTATCAAATATGAATATTGGCCGAATTATTTAAGCGAACTCAAAAAACAAAGACGACCGACTTATTTAATTTCTGGCATTTTGAGAGAAAATCAGGCGTTCTTCAAATGGTACGGAGGATTTTACAGAAAAGCTCTGGATGCGTTCACTTATTTTTTTGTACAAAATGAAAACTCCAAAAAACTATTACTACAATTAGACAAAACCAATGTAGCCGTTTCCGGAGATACGCGTTTTGACAGGGTTGCTACTATTTTAGAAAAAGACAATACTTTGGATTTTATTGCAAATTTCAAAAACGATACTTTGACTGTTGTTATTGGCAGTTCTTGGCCAAAAGACGAACATTTATTAGTTGATTTTATAAATTCTAATAATTACAATGTCAAATTTATTATTGCGCCTCATAATATAAAAGAAGAACAGATTCAATTGCTAAAAAACAGTATTACTAGAAAAACGATTCTCTTTTCTGAAAAGGAGAATGCAGCGCTAGACCAATATGATGTTTTAATAATTAACACTATTGGTATCCTGACCAAAATCTATAGTTACGCCGATATCGCCTATGTTGGGGGCGGATTTGGAAACCCTGGAGTACATAATATCCTTGAACCAGCAACTTTTGGCGTTCCAATAGTGATAGGACCAAACTATTCCCATTTTGCCGAAGCAACTGCTCTAGTAAATATGGAAGGCTGTATTTCTGTTTCCAATAAAAAGGAACTTGATAATGCTTTAACAAATTTAATTCTAAACGAGATCGAAAGACAGGAAAGAGGACATATTTGCAACACCTTTGTACAAATGAATAAAGGCGCCACAAATGTGATTATGAGTGCCATTTAAAAAAACAAAATCATTAATCTTTTCGTATTACCAGAACTAAAAACCTTTTTATCAAAAAAAAAAAAATCAAAAAAACATTTTTATTCAAATAATCCATTCAGCAAATATTTCTCTAATTAGTACCGAAACCGGACAGCTATCAGTTAAAATTGGTTCCATAACAGCCTGTAAGAGTATTATTCATTAAATTAGCGCTATATATTTCGAACAAACGATCCTGTGGCATAATAGTTGTTACAAATGAGAATGTTGGACTTAAATATTATTTTTTAAAAAAAAAATAAAAAAATATTTTACATATTAAAAAATTTATATCTTTGCCACGAATTAATAATTAACCTTTTATATTAAATTAAGATGAAAAAAGTATTTTTAAGTTTAGCTGTTGTTGCTGTTTTAACTGTTGTATCATGTAAAAAAGCTGACGCTCCTGCTGAGGACGCTGCTGCTGTAGTTGATTCTGCTGCTGCTGTTGTTGATTCTGCTGCTGCTGTAGTTGATTCTGCTGCTGTTGTTGTTGATTCTGCTGCTGCTGCTGCTACTGATGCTGCTGCTGCTGCAACTGAAGCTGCAAAATAATTAGAACTCAAATTCTAAAAATTTTAAAGCCATCCGCTATGCGAGATGGCTTTTTTAATTATCTATATTGAAAGAATCATGAATAGATAATCCTAAAAAGAGAGCAAATGTACTTACAATTGCTCTCTTTTTTATTCAAATCAGTTTTCCTCAATCTTAATCGATGAAAACAAAATCATTTTCTGAAAAATCTAATATTTCCGACTTCGAACCGTAAAGCACAATTTCATCTATTCCTTTTTGAAGCCTTAATGAAGTAGTATATTTTCTACTCGTTGCAAAATGATTACCTCCGAACATCAATTTAAAAAAGTACTTGCCACTGGACGTTTTAAACTTTAAAAAGTCAGCCGATTCAATATCTGCTTTTAACTTTTCAATATCCTCCTCACACTCAAACTTAAGTTCGTAACTTAAACTTGTAAAAATAACTTTCCCTCTTCTAGAGGTGAAAACGAATTTATACTCATCATTATTTCTCTTACTAATCACAAAAGCCCCCATACTCCTTGAAATGAATTACATCGTTGAAGTCAAAACTGCAATGATGATGATTATTATAAAATTACATAAACACTAAAAGCAATATACTTCTACTTTTAAACATTTGTAACTAACTCCGTAAAATCTAAATGGATTTATTATAAATAAAAAAAGCTCCAAACATAGTTTGAAGCTTTTTTAGTACTCAGAGCGGGACTTGAACCCGCACGAACATTGCTGTTCACTGGATTTTAAGTCCAGCGTGTCTACCAATTTCACCATCCGAGCATTATGTGGTGTTGGAGCGAAAAACGGGGCTCGAACCCGCGACCTCGACCTTGGCAAGGTCGCGCTCTACCAACTGAGCTATTTTCGCATTTTCAATTTTTAGAAAGAACCGCGATACTTGTTCTGTATTGCGGATGCAAATTTAGGACATTTATTGAATTAAACAAGCCTTTTTTATAAAAATTTCACATATAAAAGTTAACCTTCTGATAACCTAAACATTAAAATAAATAAAATTATTTTCTGGTCAACATTCTTTTAATTTCATTGAGTTTCATCAATGCTTCCATAGGCGTAATGGTATTTATGTCTAAATTAAGAATCTCTTCTTTTATTTCCTCCAGTAAAGGATCATCCAAATTAAAGAAACTCATTTGCATTTCGTCTTTAGAAGCTTTTATTCCATTTAGCGCGTCGCTAGAATGATTCTTTTCTAATTTTTTCAAAAGCTTTTGTGCTTTCAGAATTACGATTTGCGGCATTCCCGCCATTTTCGCTACATGTATTCCAAAACTGTGAGCGCTCCCTCCTTTTATCAATTTTCGAATAAAAAGCACCGTATCTTTCAACTCTTTGACGGCCACATTATAATTCTGAATTCTAGGCAAGGATTCACTCATCTCATTTAACTCATGATAATGTGTTGCAAATAATGTTTTGGGTTTTGAAGGATGCTCGTGTAAAAACTCAGCAATTGCCCAAGCGATAGAAATTCCATCATATGTACTGGTTCCTCTTCCAATTTCATCTAATAGCACCAAACTCCTATCGGAAATGTTATTCAAGATAGAGGCTGTTTCATTCATTTCGACCATAAAAGTAGATTCTCCCATCGAAATATTATCACTTGCTCCTACTCTGGTAAATATTTTATCCACAATTCCCATTCTAACGCTATCTGCAGGAACAAAACTCCCCATTTGAGACAAGAGCACAATTAAAGCAGTTTGGCGCAAAATAGCCGATTTTCCGGACATATTCGGTCCCGTAATCATAATCAGCTGTTGCGTCTCCCTATCCAGGAAAACATTATTGGCAATATAAGGCATTCCGACAGGCAGTTGTTTTTCAATAACAGGATGCCTTCCGTTATTAATTTCCAGTTCGAATGTCTCGTCAAGTTCCGGACAAACGTATTTATTCTCAATAGCCAATTGGGTAAAAGAACACAAACAATCCAGTTGCGCAACCAAATTAGCATTCATTTGGACCGGTTTGATATAAGTGGCAATCCAACTGACCAGCTGTTCAAATAATTCTACTTCTATTTTATGAATTTTTTCTTCGGCACCAAGGATTTTGGTTTCATATTCTTTTAATTCTTCTGTAATATAACGTTCCGCATTTACCAAGGTTTGCTTTCGAATCCATTCAGAAGGAACTTTATCTTTGTGCAAGTTTCTGACTTCTATGTAATATCCAAAAACATTATTAAAAGATATTTTCAAAGACGATATCCCTGTTAATTGCGACTCCCGTTTTTCAATTCCTTCCAAGAATTCTTTACCCGAAGTCGATATTGCCCGTAAATCATCCAATTCTTCACTGATTCCTCTAGCAATAGCATTTCCTTTGGCAATAGCAACGGGCGCATCTTGATTTAAAACGGATTTTATCTTTTCACGCAATAATTCACAACTGTGTAAACTTTCACCTATCACTTTCACCGCTTCTTGCGGACTTTCTAACGCCAGCTCTTTTATTGGAATAATAGCATCCAATGATTCTTTCAGATAAACTACTTCACGAGGCGACACTTTTCCGGCTGCAATTTTTGAAATCAAACGTTCTAAATCTGAAATTTGTTTGATTTGCTTCTGAATATTTTTTAAAACATCTTGATTTTCTTTCAAATAAGAAACAACCTGATGACGACTTTTTATCTTAGCACTATCTTTTAAAGGAAGTGCCAACCATCTTTTTAACAATCGTCCGCCCATTGGCGAAAGCGTTTTATCAATCACATCAAGAAGCGTAACCGCATTTGGATTATAACTATGATACAATTCCAAGTTACGGATCGTAAATCGATCCATCCAAACGTAAGCATCTTCGGCTATTCGCTGAATTGCGGTGATATGTTGGACTCTATTGTGTTGTGTTTCTGATAAATAATACAAAATGGCTCCCGAAGCAATAATTCCTTCTTTCAATTCCTCGATTCCAAATCCTTTTAAAGAGGTAGTTTGAAAATGCTTAGTTATGGTTTCGAATGCATAATCCTCCTTATAAATCCAATCTTCCAGGTAAAAATTATGATAATCATCCCCGAAAATTTCTCGAAAATCACTCTTATTATTTTTTGGAATTAAAACTTCGCTTGGATTGAAATTCTGCAATAACTTATCAATGTATTCCGCATTGCCTTGCGCTGTAAGAAATTCACCTGTAGAAACATCCAAAAAAGAAACCCCAATTGATTTCTTTGTAAAAAAAACTGAGGCTAAAAAATTATTGGTTTTAGATTGTAAAACCTCATCGTTCATAGAAACACCCGGAGTTACTAATTCCGTAACACCTCGTTTTACAATAGTTTTAGTCATTTTCGGATCTTCGAGCTGATCACAAATCGCCACACGAAGCCCCGCTTTAACCAGCTTTGGTAAATAGGTATTCAAAGAATGATGCGGAAAACCCGCCAGAGCTGTTTCGGTCTCAGAACCTGCTCCTCGTTTGGTTAAAACAATTCCTAAAATTTTCGAAGCCCTTACGGCATCCTCTCCAAAAGTTTCATAAAAATCTCCTACCCGAAACAGTAAACAAGCATCAGGATATTTCCTTTTAATCTCATTATACTGCTTCATTAAAGGCGTTTCTTTAACCGTTTTATCTTTAGATACCAACTTATTTTATATTTAATAAATGAAAAAAAATGTGTCAGCGAATTTATATATTTTATAGCGAATAACTATCACTTCAAAAATTAAAATATTTTTAAGGAAAATTTAAGATGTAATTTCTATTTTTTCTATAGATTTGTCTTTAATTCTTAAATCAAAACTGACATGAAAAAAATATTTACTCTAGCGATGCTAGTAGTTTTAGGAGTTACAGCTTCTAACGCACAAGAAACATCAAAGGTTACAAAAAAAATAAAAGCTGCAACTACTAAAGTAAGTGGCGCTGGAATGGTTTTTGTAAACGAAGTTATTGACTACGGGACTATTGCACATAATGCAGATGGGAAACGTGAGTTTGTTTTTACTAATAATGGTACCAAACCATTAATCATTACAAATGCCCAAGGTTCTTGTGGTTGCACAGTGCCAACGAGCCCAAAAGAACCGATTGCACCGGGTGCAAAAGGAGTTATTGGTGTAAAATATGCTACTGATAGAGTTGGTGCATTTACAAAAACGGTAACAATTACTTCAAATGCTGAAGGACAGCCTACCAAAGTACTTACAATAAAAGGAACTGTTTTAGCAGATAATGCAAAGAGCTAAATTCTAAATTAATTATAACAAAAAAAGCTTCCCTAATTTCGGAAGCTTTTTTTATTAAAAACAAACCTGAAAAAACATGAGAAAACTGGAAAACAGCGAACTCGAAAGAAAATCTATTGAAGCTTTTAAAGAATCTGAAAAAACACCTCTAATTTTAGTCTTGGATAATATCCGCAGTTTGCATAATATTGGGTCTGTATTTAGAACTGCCGATGCTTTTTTAATAGAAAAAATATACTTGTGCGGAATAACTGCAACACCTCCAAACAAAGAAATTCATAAAACGGCACTTGGAGCAACCGAAACCGTGGCTTGGGAACATAACGAAAACGTTCTTGAGGTTATTAAAAAATTAAAGAAGGAAAACATTACTACATATGCAATTGAGCAAGTAGAAAATGCTATTTTTCTTCAAAATTTTGAAATTGAAAAGAACAAAAAATATGCTCTAGTTTTTGGAAACGAAGTTTATGGAGTTTCACAAGAAGCGGTTGCATTGTGCGATGGTTGTATCGAAATCCCGCAATTAGGAACCAAACATTCTTTAAACATCTCAGTAAGTGCAGGTATTGTGGTTTGGGATTTATTTCAAAAATTAAACTGGCCGAAATAATTTTTTTTTTAAAATAAGAAAAGTAATACTTTTATCGCATGAGAATTTATCATTTTTTGAAAACAACTTTAGTTTTTTTATTTTTTGTCCAGATGGCAGCACATCCAGCTACTTCATTTTATTTTACAAAAAAAAACAATGCTGCTTTCACAAAAGATAGTATAAATTCTTTGACCAAAAATCCCATTACAAGTCCACTTTCATCATCAATTTTAGATATAGCACCCAAAATTATAGCTACAGGCAATCAAATCTATTGCCCGGGAACTTCCTTAAAAATAGTAAACGATGTTGTCATAACAGATGCTGATGACACCGGTACAAATGCTATTTACATACAGATCTCTTCAGGTTATGTAAACGGACAAGATCAATTAACCCTTACGGGCTTTCATCCCACTATTACTACAAGCTGGGATATAAGTGCCGGAAAATTAAAATTATCCGGTGCAATATCGGGTGCTGAGATATCCTACGCTGATTTTATGGCTGCAATAAAAGATGTTGAATTCAGTAATTCATCGGCTGCACCGTCAGGTATCCGAAATTTCTCGATCAGTATAGGTCAGGCAAATTATTTACCAAGAAATGGTCACTATTATGAATTTGTTCCTAATCTTGGTATTAGCTGGACTGCCGCAAAAGTTGCTGCCGAAACAAGCTCTTATTACGGAATGCAAGGCTATTTGGCAACAATCACGGCTAGTGATGAGGCAAAAATATCTGGAGAACAAGCCTCAGGAGCTGGATGGATTGGCGGTAGCGACGCTGGAACAGAAGGAATTTGGAAATGGATGACTGGACCCGAGCTTGGAAATCTCTTTTCATTTACTTTTTGGAATTCCAATGAGCCCAACAACGTGAATAACAATGAGCATTATGCTCACATCACAGCACCTGGAGTAGGCACAAGAGGTTCTTGGAACGACTTGCCCGATTCTGGCGACCCAACCGGACCGTATCAACCTAAAGGATATATAGTCGAATATGGTGGCATGCCAGGAGATCCTATTCTTGAAATTGCCGCTAGCACAACCATAACAATACCCCAAATAACAGGGACGACATCCGCGTCAAGATGTGGATCAGGAACAGTTATGCTTCAAGCAACCGCATCCAACGGAACAATAAAATGGTATGACGCAGCAATAAATGGAAATTTACTGACAACCGGCAATAGTTATACTACACCTTCATTATCAATCACTACTACCTATTATGTAGAAGTTGAATGTCCAATGTCAAGAATACCTGTTGTAGCTACTGTAAACACTATTCCTTCTATTACATCTACCAACACTCCGGTTTCCAGATGTGGTGCCGGATCTGTAACACTCCTAGCAACCGCAAATATTGGCACCATCAACTGGTATTCTACCCCAACTGGCGGAACTATTGAAGCAACAGGAACAAGTTTTACATTGCCAAATAACACTGCAAGTACAACCTATTATGCGGAAGCAGTAAATAACGGATGTGTTTCAATGAATAGAAATCCCATCGACATTATCATCTACACACCACCAGTTGTTACTCCTCAAGAGGTTGTACTCTGTAAATTAGGTGTCGTAACACTAGACGCTTCACTTTTTGGCATGACGTATTTATGGTCTACTGGTGAAACAACTCCCGAAATTGTCGTTTCTACACCAGGAAACTACACTGTCAATGTAACAAGTCCAGCCCCAGAAAACTGCACTAGCACAAAAAATATCACTGTCATAGAACACAACACCCCCGAAATAGACCGTATCGACGTCAATGAAAGCACTGTTGTCATCTATTTAAAGCAGGAAGAAGTTTACTTTGAATATTCTGTTGACGGAATTAATTACCAAAGTTCAAATGTTTTTTTTAATGTACCAAGTGGATTTCAAACTGCTTATGTGAGGGAAATAAACTACTGCAGTTCGGATACAGAAAATTTTATTGTTCTTATTATCCCTAAATTTTTCACTCCAAACAATGATACTTACAATGATTTTTGGGAAGTAAAAGGATTAATTAACTACCCTGAAGCCGAAGTGAATATATTTGACCGCTATGGAAAACTAATCACCCAATTAAATGCGTCAAAACTAACTTGGGACGGAACATTGAACAAAAATCTACTCCCAGCATCCGATTATTGGTATGTCTTAAAAATCGACAATACAAGACCCGAGTTCAGAGGTCATTTTTCACTTAAAAGATAAATTTTCAAATTTTAGTCCGCCAATCTTTTGCTGGATTTCACTTAAAATATACAAATAATCTTCTTGATTTTTTACAAAGTCCCGATCAGACACATCAATAATTAGAACATTCAGTTCCGTCTGCGATTTAATGTAATCAAGATAACCATTATTTATTTTATCTAGATACTCTGCTGGAATCTTTTGTTCGTAGCTTCTTCCTCTTTTTTTAATATTTTGCAACAACCGTTCTGAATTTTGGTATAAATAAATATATAAATCCGGTTTTGGCATTTCTCTGTAAATAATATCAAACAAGTTTCGATACAAACGGTATTCGTCTTCAGCCAGTGTTATTTTAGCAAAAATTAAAGACTTAAAGATATGATAATCGGCCACTAAAAAATCTTTAAACAAATCAAACTGAGCTAAATCATCTGTTAACTGTTGGTATCTGTCAGCAAGAAATGACATTTCAAGCGGAAAAGCATACCGATTTTGATCTTTATAGAATTTAGGTAAAAATGGATTATCCGCGAAGCGCTCCAAAACTGTTTTTGCATTAAAATCTTCAGAAATTTTGGTCGCTAAAGTTGTTTTTCCTGCCCCAATATTCCCTTCAAAAGCAACATAATTAAATTGCTCCAAAGGAATACTTTGTAAAGGATTTTCTAAATTTTGTATAATTTTGCAAACGCTTTGATCCGAACAGACTTCAAGCAATTCTGAAATTGTTTTTTTTAAAACAGGGTGCTTCCAGTCTAAATTCAAATCCTGTATTGGCAACAAAACAAATTTTCGGTTCTGCATCATTGGATGTGGAATTTGAAGCTTTTCGGTTTCAATAACTACTGAGTCGAAAGTAATCAAATCAATATCTATACTTCTAGATTGATAGCCTAATTCTTCACTGCGAATCCGTCCCAATCTTTTTTCAATTTTCAAAACCTGAGACAGAATTTTATTTGCCGAACTAAAAGTGTGGATTACCAATGCGCAATTGTAGAATGCATCGCTATCAAAACCCCAAGACGGTGTTTCATATAGCTTTGAAACTTTAACTACCGTTCCAACTTCCTGGTGTATCAATTGCAGGCAACGCTCGATGTTTTCTAATCGGTTGCCTTGATTGCTTCCTATCGATAAAATAACTTGATGTTGTGATTTCATATTAAGCACAAATTAACTAAAAGAATTTTAGAATAGAAGTATCTTTGCAAAGAGTGTTGATAACTAAATTTACCATTTATAAAATTAAATCTGTAACAATTCAACCTTTTTTAGACTTATTAAAAAAAATATAATTATGAAGTTTTTAGGAAATGTGTTGGCAACCATAATAGGTATTTTCATCTTTTTTATGTTATTCTTTTTTGGGATACTAATTATTGGAGCCATTTTTGGAGGTGAATCTGAAGGTATTACCGTAAAGAATAATTCAGTTATCGAATTGGACTTAACAGACATAAAAAACGACTACGCAGGCAAATATAAAGATCCTTGGATGGAGTTATTTTCCGATGGCAAAAACATAGGCCTTTCGGACATTATCAATGCAATTGAAGAAGCAAAAACTGACGATGATATCAAAGGAATTTCGATTTTGAACACCGATTCCTCCCTTGGAATGGCACAAAGCAAAGCCTTACGTGATGCATTAGAAAGCTTTAAAAAATCAGGGAAATTTGTAATGGCTTATGCCAATTCATTTTCCCAAAAGGAATACTACTTAAACTCCGTTGCCAGTCCTATTTATTTGAACCCCGTTGGGGAAATGGATTTTAAAGGATTGTCTTCAGAAATTATGTTTTTCAAAGATTTTCAGGAAAAATCAGGATTAAAAATGGAAGTGATACGCCACGGGAAATATAAAAGTGCTGTAGAACCCTTTCTAGAAGACAAAATGAGCGACGCAAATAGAGAACAGATTTCAGCATTATTGAATGCCGTTTGGAATTCCTTTACCAGCGATATTTCTAAAAGCAGAAACGTGCCAGTGGCTAAACTAAACGAAATTGCAAACGGGCTTCTGGCCAGAACTCCTGAAATGGCAAAAACACAGGGATTAGTTGATATTATAGCATATGAAGATGTATATCACAATGCAATTAAAAACATATTAAAAGTATCCAAAGATGACGATTACAATAAAGTAAAGATTTTGGATTATGCTAAAAAAGTAGCCACTACCTCAAAAATCACTGATTCAAATGATAAAATTGCTATCCTGTATGCGCAAGGTGAAATTCATAGTGGTGAAGGTGATGTTAATGTTATTGGCGAAGGTGCCATGCGTCGTTCACTTCAAGAAGCCAGAAAAGATAAGAATGTAAAAGCAATAGTGCTTAGGATTAACAGTCCGGGTGGAAATGCTTTGACTTCGGATTTGATTTGGAGAGAGATTGAATTAACTAAAAAAGTAAAACCTGTGGTAGTTTCTATGGGGAATTATGCAGCTTCAGGCGGATATTATATCGCATGTAACGCTAATAAGATTTTTGCCGAAAACAATACTATTACAGGTTCTATTGGTGTTTTTGGAATATTGCCTAATTTTAGTAAACTGACAAAAAAAATCGGGATAAACGTAGAACAAGTTAAAACGCATGAAAATGCTGCAAAATATAGTCCTTTTGTTCCATTGGATGAAAAATTTAAAGCAGTTACTCTTGAAGAGGTCGAAAAAATCTACAAAACTTTTGTTACTCACGTTGCCCAAGGGCGAAAAATGACATTTGCACAAGTTGACTCCATCGCACAAGGAAGAGTTTGGGCTGGTTCCGAAGCCTTGAAAATTGGGCTAGTAGATAAAATTGGAGGTTTAGATGATGCCATACATGAAGCTGCTGCCTTAGCAAAAACAAAAACATATACTACTCAAAACTATCCTGAATATGAAAAAAATTTCAATGATATTTTTGCCAGTTTACCATTTGCTAAATCCAAAGAAACATTTATCAAGGAAGAAATAGGGGAAGAAAATTATAAAATCATGGAAGAAATAAAAAGAGTACAATCGCAAAAAGGCGTTCAGGCCATGATGCCTTTTGAAATTAACATCCATTAAAATACAATCATAGTTTGCTGAAAAATCCGTTTAGTCAATTGATCAAACGGATTTTTTTATTTTATAAAGTTAAATTACTGCTTATAAAAAACATTCAGAAAACCACTACATTATAAAAACACTATTTTTGTAAAAATACAAGGCACCATTTTTGCAGCTTTGTAGAATCTAAATAAATCAAATTATGATAAAGAAAATTTTAAAAATCATTGGAATTCTGATCATCCTACTTGTAGGGACGTTATTGGCAGCTCCCTATTTATTTAAAGATCAAATAAAAGCAAAAATTGCAAAAGCTATTAATGAGAAAGTAGATGCAAAAGTCTCATTTGCAGATGCTGATTTAAGTTTATTCAAAAATTTTCCAAATGCGAATGTCACTTTAGATCAACTGGTCATTATAAACAAAGCTCCTTTTGAAGGCGACACTTTGATTTCATTCGGCGAATTGAATTTAAAAATGTCTATCAAAGAACTTTTTAAAGGCAAGGAAGAAGCGATAAATATTGACGGAATAACTTCAAAAAATGGATTAATCAATATCATCTTCAATAAAGATGGAATAGGGAATTATGACATTGCTTTGAAAGATGACAAAATTAAAGACGCTGGAAAAAGCAGTCCTTTATCGTTAAAAATTCAAGATTATAAAATCGAAAATTTCAAGTTCCGTTATTTTGACGAAAAATCAAAAATAAAAATGGTTATCGACAGCTTAAATCATGAAGGAACTGGAGATTTTGCAGCACAAAAACTGGATTTGGTTACCAAGTCAACAGCAAAAATATCGCTCGATGTGGATAAAGTCAATTATATGAAAGATATAGCTTTGACTTTGGATGCGGTTTTAGGAATTGATTTAGAAAAAGACAAATACACTTTCAAACAAAACAAGGCCCTAATTAATCAATTACCGCTGGAATTTGATGGATTTATTCAAATGATTGAAACGGGTCAGGAATACGACTTAAAATTCAAAACCCCAACTTCTTCTTTCAAAAACTTCTTAGGTGTTATACCGGCAGCATATGCATCGAGTTTGGACAACGTAAAAACAACTGGTGATTTTACGGTCGTAGGCTTTGCAAAAGGCTTATATTCTGATACAACTGTTCCAAAATTTAATATTGAAATTGCTTCAAACAATGCTTCCTTTCAATATCCTAACTTGCCAAAGTCAGTTCAAAACATCATTATTGATACTAAAATAATAAACGAAACAGGGATTCTAAATGACACTTACATCAATCTGGACAAGCTGTCTTTCAAAATAGATCAGGATGTTTTTAGTGCTAAAGCAAATATTAAAAACATAACACAAAATGCAATAGTCGATGCCGCTTTAAAGGGAACTATCAATTTAACAAATCTTTCTAAAGCGTATCCCATAAAACTGGACAAGCCTTTATCAGGGATTTTAAAAGCGGACGTAACTACAAAGTTTGACATGAAATCTGTGGAGAACAATCAATATCAAAACATTAATAACGCTGGAACAATGAGTTTATCCGGATTCAACTATGCAGATGAGAATGGAAAAACGATGAATATCAGTACAGCCTTAGTTCAGTTTAATCCTAGTCAAGTCAATCTGAAACAACTGAATGCAACCACTGGAAAAAGCGACATTAGTGTAACTGGTATTTTAGAGAATTTTTACGGATTTATATTTAGAAACCAGGAACTGAAAGGGAATTTCAACATGAATTCCAAGCAACTGGCCGTTGATGATTTTATGACAAGCGGTGAAGCCACTAAAACACAAACTAAAAAAGCGGAAGCCATGAAAATTCCTGCTTTCTTGAATTGTACGCTTACGGCAAAAGCGAATACAGTTCTCTATGATAATTTGACATTAAGCAATGTATCTGGAAAACTGATTGTAAAAGACGAAAAAGTCACTCTAGAAAATGTAAAAACATCAATTTTTGGAGGAACAATTGGTGTGAATGGGGCTGTTTCCACAAAAGGAAAAACACCTGTTTTCAATATGGATTTGAAATTAGATCAAGTAGATATTGCACAATCGTTCACCCAACTGGATATGTTGAAGAAAATTGCGCCTATAGCCGGAATCATCAATGGAAAATTAAATTCAAGTATCAAATTGAATGGAAATCTTGATGCTACAGAATTAACCCCTGATTTGAAAACATTGACCGGAGATTTGTTAGGACAACTACTTTCAACTACTATAAATTCAAACAATTCGACTTTGCTGACTGCATTGGGTTCCAACTTGAAATTCATTGATGTAAGCAAAATCAATCTAAATGATTTAAAAGCAGCTGTAACTTTTAAGGATGGAAAAGTGAACGTAAAACCTTTTAACATCAAATATCAAGATATCAAAGCTACTATAGGTGGAACGCATGGTTTTGATCAAAGCATGAACTACAATTTAAAATTTGATGTTCCTGCAAAATATCTGGGTTCAGAAGCCAATGCATTAATTGCAAAATTATCTCCTAGTGACGCAGCAAAATTGCAAAGCATTCCCATAAATGTGCTGTTAGTTGGAAACTTCACCAATCCGAAAATCACAACTGATATCAATAGTGCGGTAACCAAGCTTACCAATCAGTTAGTAACTCAGCAAAAAGACAGAATGGTAAAACAAGGAACTTCAGCTTTAACTGATTTCATCAATAAAAACAAGAAACCAGGAGATACTGCAAAAACTGCAACTCCCACAACCAAAGAGGAAACAGCCGCTGAAGTTAAGACGAAAGCTGCTGATTTATTAAACAATTTGTTTAACAAAAAGAAAAAAGCAGAGGAGCCTAAGACGACACCTTAATCTATTTATAAACTAAGAAAGCCTAAAAGCATTTGAAACTTTTAGGCTTTCTTATTATACATTAATCCTTACCACGTACCCTTCAGAACCACGAATATTGAAAACCGTTCCATCATCGAAAAGAAGGTACTGCCCTTTTATTCCAGTCAATTTCCCTTGAAATTGAGGTGTTTTATCTAAACTTAAACTCTTTACTTTATTTGTATATTCTAAAACAGGGTAGTGCATTTCATACAAATCATTTTTTTGCGAATAAAAATACTCCTGAACTTCTGTTGGAATTAGATTTTCTACTTTCAACCTTTCGGCAACTAAATCGATTTGCTCGACATTATTAGTCAGCATTTTTCTCCAATTGGTTTTATCGGCATAATGATTTTTTAATGCCACTTCGGTAATCCCAGCCAAATACCGATTAGGTACTTCTACAATAGAAATAGCTTGGGTTGCACCCTGATCAATCCATCGAGTTGGCATTTGTGTTTTCCTGGTTACTCCCACTTTTACCTCGCTGGACAAAGCCAAATACACAATATGCGGTTGCAACTGAACCTTTTCTTCGTAAACAAGATCTCTATCCTGAATTCCAAGATGAGCAGTACTCAATTCTGGTTTCATAAGCCAATCTCCAACTGCCGGACTGGAATAAAAACAATCATAGCAAAATCCTTGACGGAATATTTTTTTCTTTTTTAGGCAATTCAAACATTGGTATCCAACAAAATTAATTTCGATATTTTTATTCAGCAACTGATTCACATTCAAAAAACTATTCTCAAAAACTAAATAGTATTGAATTGGGTTTCCAAATTCGGTTTGCATTTTTGCAAGTACACCTTCGTATGTCATTCTATTTAAAGTTTCAGGTTTAACGCATCTAGTTAAACAAATTTTGTTATTTTTGGTAAAGTTATAACTCGTAATTCATAATTCATAATTTAAAAATGCCACTAACCATAATCAATTCGTTCGCCTCCTGGTTCCTGAAACAACGAATCCATCAGATTGAACTTTTCCTAAAATATCCAAATGAGGTTCAGGAAGAATTGCTTATGAATTTAATTCAGTCTTCAAAAAACACCGTTTTAGGCAAAAAATATGACTATGCTTCGATAAATTCCTACGCTACTTTTTCCGAAAGAATTCCAATCTCCACTTACGAAGAACTACAACCATTAATCGAAAGAACCCGTAAAGGGGAACAAAATGTTTTTTGGGAAACACCCATAAAATGGTTTGCTAAATCAAGCGGAACCACCAATGCCAAAAGTAAATTTATTCCAGTAAGCAACGAAGCATTAGAAGATTGTCATTATAAAGGAAGTAAGGATTTGTTATGTTTATATCTAAATAACAACGAAGAGTCAGAACTCTTTCTTGGAAAAAGTCTTCGTCTTGGCGGAAGCTCACAAATATATGAGGACAATAATACTTTTTTTGGAGATCTATCTGCAATATTAATCGAAAATATGCCTATTTGGGCTGAATTTAGCAGCACGCCAAGTAGCAAGATTTCGCTAATGAGCGAATGGGAAACAAAAATCGCTGCCATTATAAACGAAACAAAAAATGAAAATGTAACCAGTTTCGCAGGAGTTCCTTCCTGGATGTTAGTTTTAATGAATAAAATGCTGGAGGAAACCGGAAAAGGAAATCTATTGGAAATTTGGCCTAATTTGGAAGTATACTTTCATGGCGGTGTAAATTTTGAGCCGTATCGAGACCAATATAAAAAAATACTACCTAAAAAAGATTTTAAATATTACGAAATATACAATGCCTCCGAAGGTTTTTTCGCAATTCAGGATTTAAACTATTCCAGTGATTTATTATTAATGCTGGATTACGGAATTTTCTATGAATTTATCCCGATGGATACTTTTGGCACACCAGACCAAAAAATAATTCGCTTGGCTGATGTAGAACTTTTCAAAAATTATGCATTAGTGATTACTACTAATTCTGGGTTGTGGCGTTATTTGATTGGGGATACTGTGCGTTTCACTTCATTAAATCCGTATCGAATCCGGGTTACAGGAAGAACCAAACATCATATCAATGTTTTTGGAGAAGAATTAATGGTTGAAAATACAGATCAAGCTATAGCCAAAGCCTGTAAAATGACTCAAACAGAAGTAGTCGATTATACTGTTGCTCCTGTATTTATGGATGGAAAAGAAAAAGGTGCTCACGAATGGATGATTGAATTTAAAGACAATCCTGCTGATGTATCCCAATTTCAGAAAGCATTGGATGAATCTATACAATCGCTAAATTCTGATTACGAAGCCAAACGTTACAACAATATGACATTAAATCCGTTAGTAATTAATGTTGCTCGAAAAAATTTATTTTATGACTGGCTCAAAGTAAAAGACAAACTAGGTGGCCAACATAAAATCCCCAGATTATCGAACCAAAGAGATTATCTGGAACAATTAAAAAGCATGCAGGTCAAAATAATACAATAACAAAGATGAAAAATATTTTTTACATCCTGATCACATTATTTTTAATGAGTTCCTGCGGACCGCACAGAATGCGTTGTGGAGCACGAGGAATTTGTAAAGCACCAGATCAATCAGAAGTAAAAAAACAAAATCATCTTAAACTAATATAAATTCTACATAAAGGAAATGCCCATCTCAATAATAAACGAGATGGGCATTTTTATTCTTGATTAAGGCACACTTAAGAAGCGATTTCTAATCGTTTTAATAAGTTTTTATTGAGGGTTTCTTTCGCATATTCTCTGTCAATTTCTAATATTTTATCATCAGAACTTGGCAATTCATACATCGCATCCGTTAAGATTGCTTCACATAAAGAGCGTAATCCACGGGCTCCCAATTTGTATTCTAAAGCTTTATCAACAATAAAATCCAATGCTTCATTTGTAATGGTGAATGTTACCTCATCCATCAAAAACAATTTTTCATATTGCTTGATTAATGCATTTTTTGGCTGCGTCAAAATTGCACGCAAGGTTTCTCTATCTAAAGGATCCATGTGTGTCAATACTGGCAAACGACCAATAATTTCCGGAATCAATCCGAAATCTTTAATATCTTTTGGAATAATGTATTGCAACAAATTGTCTTTGTCGATATTGTCCACATTTTTAGAAGTGCTATAACCAACGGCTTGACGATTCAGTCGTTTAGAAATAATTCTTTCGATTCCATCGAAGGCCCCACCAGCAATAAACAAAATATTTTGTGTGTTTACCTCCACAAATTTTTGGTCTGGATGCTTACGTCCCCCTTTTGGCGGTACATTTACAACTGTTCCTTCTAATAATTTCAATAATGCTTGTTGTACACCTTCACCAGAAACATCACGTGTAATCGATGGATTGTCACTTTTACGAGCAATCTTATCTATTTCATCGATGAATACAATTCCTCTTTCGGCTTTGGCTACATCATAATCTGCAGCTTGTAGCAAACGTGTCAAAATACTTTCGACATCTTCTCCAACATAACCCGCTTCAGTTAATACTGTGGCATCAACAATGGCTAAAGGTACATCCAACATTTTTGCAATGGTTTTAGCTACCAATGTTTTTCCTGTTCCTGTTTGTCCAACCATGATGATATTACTTTTTTCAATCTCAACTTCATCGTCTAATTGCTGTTGCATCAAACGTTTGTAGTGATTATAAACCGCAACAGACATTACCTTTTTAGTTTGGTCCTGACCAATAACATACTGATCAAGAAACGCTCTGATTTCTTTTGGTTTTTTCAAAATTAAATCTCCAACCAGTTTTGAACTTCCGCTGGATTTTAATTCTTCCAAAACAATTCCGTGTGCCTGTTCGATACATTTATCACAAATATGCGCATTGATACCAGCAATCAATAAATTGGTTTCTGGTTTCTTTCTTCCACAAAACGAACACTCTAATATTACTTTTGCCATCTATTTCAGTTAGCAGTGTTCAGTTTTCAATTAACAGACTAAATAGTGTCAACTGAGAACTGAATACTAAATTTATCCTCTTATTAAAACTTCATCAATCATTCCGTAGGTTTTTGCTTCTTCGGCAATCATCCAATAGTCGCGCTCACTGTCACCATGTACTTTCTCGAAAGTTTGTCCTGAATGATGAGAGATAATTTTATACAACTCATCCTTTAGTTTCAACATTTCACGTAAGTTGATTTCCATATCTGTTGCAACTCCTTGAGCTCCGCCTGATGGTTGGTGAATCATTACTCTTGAGTGCGGCAATGCCGAACGTTTTCCGGCTGCTCCTGCACATAGAAGCACTGCTCCCATAGAAGCTGCCATCCCTGTACAAATAGTCGCTACATCTGGCTTTATGTATTGCATCGTGTCATAAATTCCTAATCCTGCGTAAACGCTTCCACCTGGAGAGTTCAAATAAATTTGAATGTCTTTTGAAGCATCAGCGCTTTCCAGGAACAATAATTGTGCCTGAACTATATTTGCAATTTGATCATCAATTCCTGTTCCGAGGAATATAATTCTGTCCATCATCAGTCTTGAGAAAACGTCTAATTGTGAAATATTCAACTGACGTTCTTCGATGATATATGGAGTCATGTTTTTAGGGGTCATTGCGCCTACGATTTTATCGTAATACATTGCATTTACTCCTTGGTGCTTTGTAGCAAATTTTTTAAATTCTTTACCGTAGTTCATATTTATTTGTTCTAAGTTTTACGAAATCTCTTGTATATCCCATTTAATGCAAAGGTCATACCTCTTTACCAAATAATGTCAATATGTCTTATTTTTAGCCCCGATAACAGTGAAAAGCTCTTTTTACTAACAAAAAAGGCAGCACTGAAAAACTTGCATAGAATAGCTGGATGTGCTCCTGAAATTAATTCAAATAAAAGAGCGTCAAAAAAACATTCTTTTGACGCTCAAATATACTTATTTTTTTAGAAATTATTCCCCGTATGAAGCAGCAATAAATTCTTCGTAAGTCACTTCTTTAGTTGTAGGATTTGCTTTTTCTTTGAACAATTCCAATAATTTCTCAGCAACAACCTGGTCAGAAAGTCTTTTTACTTCGTCTTGGTTTGACAAAACTCTTGCTACAATTCCCTGAACTTCTTCGTCAGTAGGATTTGTTTGTCCGAATTGTGCCATTTGTTGTCTGATTGACTTTGTGGTAAATAATTTCAAGTCCTCAAAAGTAATTTTGATATCACTTGAAGCCATTGCTCTACCTTCAATCAACTGAAAACGCAATCCTCTTTCTGATCTTATGTATTCTACCTCAGCTTCTTCAGCAGAAAGTTTTTTCTCACCTACAGTTTGCAACCATTTTTTTAGAAACTCAGATGGTAAGTCAAATTTTGTGTTTTCAATCAAGAAATCCTGAACATCAGCCAACAATTTTTGATCTGCTTGTTGTGCAAATTGATTTTCAGCATCTTCTTTGATTTTTGCTTTCAATTCTTCTAGAGAAGCTACAGTTCCAGCTCCAAAAAGTTTATCAAACAATTCTTGGTTCAATTCAGCCAATTCAGCGGTGTTGATTGCTTCGATTGTGAAATCTACATCAACTGCAAGTTCATGAACCTCATCATGACCTACTTTCATAACATCCATCAACTGATGCGCATCTTCGAATAAATCTTTTGTATTTACAGTTACAACATCTCCTACTTTTTTACCGATAAATTTATCAGCTGTAGCTTTATCTTTGAATATATCCAAAGAAATAGTTGTTGTGTTATTGATTCCTTTTTCTTCGTTTGTAAAGGTTCCTGTTAAATCTGAACCAGCTTCAACCACATCTTGAGGAATAGCTTTTCCAAATTGTTTTTGGATACGTTCAACCTGACCTTCAATTAATTTGTCATCAGCAGTAACCACATATTTTACAATGTCATTTTTCGCTTCTAAATCCAATTCGAAGTTTGGCACTAAACCAATCTCATATTCAAAAACCAATTCTTCAGCATCCCAAGAAAAATTCTCGTTTACTTTTGCAAGTGGCGTTCCAAGAAGATTTAATCTTTCAGATTGCACGAAACGCTCTAAAGCTAAATCCACAACTTTTTGAACTTCTTCTTGTTTTATAGCTTTACCATATTGTTTTTCAACAAGATCTTTTGGCACAGCCCCTTTTCTAAATCCTTTAACGGTTGCTAAAGGCATTTTCTCATTTATTCTTTTTGCTACTTGACCTTTGTAATCCATGTGAACAACTGTCATTACAATTGTTTCGTTTACTGCGTCTATTGCTACTCTTTTGATATCCATCTTCTTCTTTAATTTACATAATAAAATTGGGTTGCAAAATTATAAAATTTTTGTAACCCAAACAAGCTTTTTAGTCCCGAACCTTCGGGATTGAATTTTAGGTGGTTATTTGATAAAATCACAATTCTAAAAAGAAAAATAATTTGGGTATGTCTCTACGCAAAAACTGCGGATCAGGCTGCTCGTTCCAGCTTTTATCGCCCTGCCAAAAAAGCAACCCATAAAAAAGCTCCGCTGACATCCTTAATATGGTCCGAAGTGAGGTTATCTCACGTGTAGAAACGAAATGTATTGTTTCAAAACGTATTACTGAATTGAATAGGGATGCAATATTTCACTTTTTAGAATTTAATCAAAACCCTATTAAACTTACATATAAAAGTTAAACCAGCCGCTAGCACTGCTCCAAATTGATTTGCGCAGTTGATTTAATTTGAATGAAACTTTGTGTTTTGATTGTTTTGGAAAACCCAAATAATAGGCTTAATTTAGCCACAAACCACTTTAGCATGAGAACATTAGCACAAATACCGAAGTAGTTAAAATACTCAAAATAAATTTCATAAATTATTATAAATACTAAATCTGAACTAAAAATATGAAAAAAAATACTTTACTAATTGCACTTTTTTTTCTAACAGGAATAACTTACGGACAAACGGCACAGTGGGCAAGGGCGACTGGTGGTCCAGACCAATTAGACTTTGGCTCCGATATTCTGGCTGATGCCAACGGAAACACCTATACTTCTGGAATTTTCAGACAGACTACCAATTTCGATTCCGGAAATACAAATATTACTGAGGTAGCAATGCAATATGGTGACATATATGTCCAAAAATTGAGCCCCACAGGAAGCTTCCTTTGGGTTAAGGTTTTCAAGAACGAAATGCGCATGGAGTCATCCTATTTAACACTTGATACCAGTAACAATCTGTACCTGACTTCACAATTTACAGGTTCCATCGACCTTAATCCGGGTAATGAAACCGACGTTCATACGGTTATTTCCCCCTATCCGAGTGCTTATGTTGTAAAACTCAGCACTAACGGCGAATACATCTGGGGCAAACATTTTCAATTTGGTTCTACGATTAATTCAGGAATAGAAACTACAGGAATAGAGATTGACAACGAAAATAATATCTTACTCACAGGAGAATTTCAGAACAGCATCTATTTTGATTTTGGGAATACCGTTCAGGTCAGCACCGCGACAGGACGCAACAATTTCATTATGAAAATGGACACAGAAGGTAGCTTCATCTGGAATAAAATTTTCACCTCAAACTTATACGGGCGGTACAAAATCAACGATATTGCTACAGATTCTCAAAACAATATTATCTTGGCTGGAGGCACTTATGGAAATGTTTATCTCAATCCACCGTCAGGAAATTACATTCAGTCTGATGTGAATTACCCTGATTTAGCTATTGTAAAGCTTCGCAGTAACGGCGATTTTATCTGGGCAAAAACTGCGCAGGGAACAACGGTTGGGAACTCTAATTCAGCGGAACAAGCCAATGCAATTGCGATTGATGTGGATAATAATATTTATTTTTCCGGAAACTTCACCAACCGTATCAATCTCGAAACTTCTACTACTAGTTTTGTTCTGGATAGCGGCATCAACGACAGCAGTCAATCAACACCGTTTTTTGGAAAAATGAATTCAGAAAGTACTATGTTGTGGGCTAAAAAGCTCGACGGAGGCACCTCTACCAATTCCAGTGGAAGAACAGCCTCAATTATTGATATCACTACTCAGGGTCGTGTGTTCGTTGGTATGAATTATTTAGGAACATTCACTTATACCGTAAATGGCGTTACAGGCAGTAACACTACTTATAATGATCCATCTCGGGGGCAGCAAATGGGAATGTCTTTGGCTGAAATCAGTCCGTCAAACGGAAATTACCTCAATATGTATCACCTAAAAAACATATGGCATATTTGGCTTCATGGCTTAGATATCAGGAACAACTCGGCCTATATTTCAGGAAGATTTAGCGCCACTTTGGATTATGGGAATTCTGTCAGCATTACAACTGCAGCTGGTGGTAATACCGGGCAAGATGACGCCTTTGCAGCTCAAATCTCATACAGTACTTTAGCCATTACAGAAAACACACAACTTCCCAATACAATTGTGTTGTCTCCAAATCCCGTGCATAATCAATTGAATGTAACGGCAAATAACCAGAAAATTAGCAAAATAACAGTTACTGATCTGACAGGAAAGACACTTGGAACTATCCTGCCCTCTTCAACTGAAAGCACAAATAATATAGATGTTTCGCAATTAGCCTCCGGAACTTACCTGCTCACAATCTATACCGAAAAAGGAATCAATTCAAAGAAATTTCTAAAATTGTAGGTTTTAAATTATTGCTAAATTCGCAGCAAATTAAAAACACCAACTCGATTTCCTACAATTAAAAAAAAATGACAAATTTTCCAGTTACAACATCGACACTTTCAGCCACAGCATTAGAGCAATTTGTTAAAGAAAAATATGGTCTTAGCGAAAACTGTACTTGCAAATTGTTTAGAACAGGAATTAACCACACCTATTTTATTGCTGACAACGAAACAAAATATGTATTACGTGTCTACTTTTACAACTGGCGTTCTAAATCCCAAATTCTTGAAGAAGTCAATTTGTTACATCTTCTAAAAGAAAACCAAGTCAGCATCTCTTTTCCTATTGCAGACAAAAAAGGCCGTTTTATTCAAGATATAAATGCCCCAGAAGGAATACGTCATGCCGTACTTTTCTCGTATGCTGAAGGAAAAAAAATACGATCTATGGATGCTGCGACCTGTTTCTCTATTGGTTCCCTAATGTCCAAAATTCATACTACAACAGCTAACAAAAGTATTGAGCGCATCAATTACGATATAGAAACCCTGGTTCAATTGCCTTATGAATATGCAAAACAGTATTTTTCCGAGACAATAGAGGAAATGGAATTCATAAAAAAGCAAAGCGAAAAAATCAGCAAAATCTTTAAAAAAACTGCCTTAACAAAGGTTACTAAAGGAATTGTTCATTTGGATATCTGGTATGACAATATGAACATTAACGACAAAAACAAAGCAACCATTTTCGATTTTGATTTTTGTGGAAACGGCTTGCTTATTTTTGATGTTGCTTATTTCTGCAAACAACTATTCCATATCGAAGTCAATAAAGCCGAATACGAGCTAAAAGTTGAAAGCTTCCTAAAGGGATATCAAAGTACAAGAGCACTCTCTAAGGAAGAAATAAAAATGATTCCTGCTGCAGGAGTCGCCATTTGGATTTTTTATCTTGGGGTACAATCACAACGGTTTGACTGGTCAAATATATTCTTGACTGAAATTTACCTAAAAATGTATGTCGGAAGAATGAAATCTTGGATTGAATATAATGATTCGAAAGAAAACATGCGATAACGCTGGTAAAAATCACAAATGCTACCGCATGGAACTGTACTACAGACCTAAACATTAAACAATGGCTGATTGCGATTTGGTCGTCTGGACACGCTACAGAAATAAATTTCAATTTTCAACTGTTTAATAATTCACATTCAATCCAAAACCAATTCCCATATCACTGTCATAATGCGTTGTAATCCCAAAATTTCTCGTGACAATATAGCGCAAACCCGCCATATATTCCTTATCGGTATTCCACATTAAATTCATGCGCAATCTTTTGGAAACAGGAATATCCATGCGTTCAAATTGCAATCTGAAATTTCCATCGGTAAAAACTTCAGCTTGCGCTTTTATGAGCATTGGCAAAGTATATTCGACTCCGGCACTGAAAACGGCGCGATTGTCTTTGGTATTGGTTTGACCAAAAAGATTCTCTTCCATTGCCCCCATTTCCATTTTTCTGTACCGCCAGTCAAAACCGATGAACGGCATCAGCCATTGCATTTTTCCGATATATCTTCCAATATGGGTTTCCGTTTCATAACCGTGGTGACTGCTGTAACCTAAACGCCATTCTGTACCAATACTCCAACGCGTATTTCCTACCATAACCATTCCGTCATTTCCATTGGTAGCAAAATCATTTTCAGCCATAATATGAAAGGCTCTGTCATCAGCGAATAATTTGCGTCGGGCTAGTTTTGGGTTTTGAATTAATGGATTAGCAGGAGAATTTTCGTAAGAGAAAATCCTACCCATCCCTGACATCATGTGATACAAAATATGGCAATGAAAAAACCAATCACCACTTTCGGTAGCGGCAAATTCTAACGTGTCTGTCTCCATAGGCATAATATCGATTATGTTTTTCAGTGGGGCGTAATCTTCTTGCCCGTTTATTACCCTAAAATCGTGCCCGTGCAAATGCATGGGATGGCGCATCATCGAATTATTATGAATTATCATGCGTACTACCTCTCCTTTTTTAATTAAGATTTTGTCGGTTTCTGAAACTACTTTATTATCCAAACTCCAAACATAACGGTTCATATTTCCTGTTAGTTCAAATTTTAATTCTTTTACCGGTGCATTTTTTGGAAGCGTCGTTTTAGTTGGCGACTTAAGCATCGCATAATTCAATGTAGTTATATCTGATAGCACAGTAGAATCATGGATGTGATGATCTGCCTGACCATTATCCATTTTCATCTCTCCCATTTTATCTTCTTTCTTCTCCTTTTCAGTTCCAGTAATTTCAGGATACATTACCACATTCATGTCCATTTGGTTCAGTGACATTTGCATACCCATATCATCCAAATCTCCATTCATCTTCATCATGCCGTTCATCATTCTCATACCTTCAAAATATTTTAATTTAGGTAAAGGCAAAGTCAATTGCTTGATCCCATCGCCTAAATACAACGAAGTAGATTTCGTTCTGTCTTCAGAAGTCACCAGAAATTCGTACGCAGTTTTATCAGCAGGAATGGTTACAACAACATCATAAGTTTCAGAGACCGCAACGATCAAACGATCGACTTCAACAGGTTCCACATCATTTCCATCATTTGCAACTACAGTAATTTTTCCACCGGCATAGGTCAACCAAAAATACGTTGATGCGCCACCATTGGAAATTCGTAATCTAACCTTATCACCTGCTTTAAATTGCGAAAATTGACTTTCATTTTTTCCATTAATCAGAAATTTATCGTAATACACATCACTAACATCCATGGCATTCATTCGTTTCCATTCGTTAGTGGCTTTTGTTTTAAGATGCCCTGCTTTTATAGCCTCAGAATAGCTTTGGGTTGTTCCTTTTTGAATAGCAAACCAGTCCGTTCCATTGTGCAACATTCGATGCACATTTTCAGGTTTCATATCCGTCCATTCACTCAGAATAAGCGGAATGGTTGGCAAATTGTCAATTCCTTCTCTAAAATCCGGGTCTTCATTTCTTTTATTCATGATAAAAGAACCGTACATCCCAATTTGCTCTTGCAAACCCGTATGACTGTGATACCAATGTGTTCCGTGTTGAATAATTGGAAAAGTATATTTATGGGTAGTATGCGGTTTGATTGGCATTTGCGTCAAATTGGGCACACCATCTTCTTTGTTGGGTAAAAACACCCCATGCCAATGCAACGAAGTATCTTCATCCAATTCATTATGTACATAAATTTCAGCAATATCACCCTCGGTAAACGTGAGTGTGGGCATCGGAATTTGCCCGTTTACAGCAATGGCTCTTTTGGGCTTATCGCCAAAAGTGACAATGGTATCCCGAACATATAAATCGTAACGAATTGTTCTTGATGGCGCATTCTTAACTATTCTTTTAACTGATTCCTCTTTGACTTTGGTATTATCTACAGGATCATTTGAATGATTTTTATTCAAGTCATCATTTGCGCCTTTGTTTTGAACACCATTTACTTTTACTGGCATTCGCTTTTTAACAACTTTTTTTAGGGCTTGCTTTTTTGGAACGGTTTTTTTTACCAGTTTTTCTTTAATTAAATCCATCCCGCATTTGGGGCATTTTCCTGGTTTGCTGGCATGAATTTCGGGATGCATTACACAAGTGTAGCTTACCGGTTGAGTCTGGAGAACCTCCATCTTTTTAGACCTGTTTTCCGCATTGGTATTTTCTGGCGCAAAGAAACAAATAGTCAGGAAGAGAATTAATAGAATACTGCTTTTCATTATTTTTTATTTTTCAATGGACTTTTCAATCCTAATTTCTTTATAGTTTTAGATTTCTCAAACGCAATGCATTAGCAATTACTGAAACCGAGCTAAAACTCATCGCCAGTGCAGCAATCATCGGCGAAAGTAAAATCCCAAAAAACGGATATAAAACTCCTGCAGCAATTGGAATTCCCAACACATTGTAAAAAAAAGCAAAGAATAAATTTTGCTTGATATTTCGCATTACCGCATGACTTAAATTCTTGGCTTTGACAATACCATGTAAATCGCCTTTAACCAAAGTAATTTTAGCACTTTCAATAGCAACATCAGTTCCGGTTCCCATAGCAATTCCGATATCGGCTTGCGCCAAAGCCGGAGCATCGTTGATTCCGTCACCTGCCATGGCTACAATTTTCCCTTCCGATTGTAATCGTTTAATTTCGTTCAGCTTATCTTCGGGCAAACAGCTCGCTTTAAATGAACTTAAATTCAATTCTTGAGCAACTGCTTTTGCTGTATTTTCATTATCTCCCGTTAGCATTATCACTTCAACTCCCTGACTTCTTAATTCCTTTATAGCCGCGATACTTGTAGCTTTGATGGCATCAGAAATAGATACAAATCCCATCGCAATTCCGTCAACTGAAATATAAGAAACCGTTTTACCGAGTTTTTGTTCAGCTATGATTTTATTTTCCAATTCTTCAGAAACTGAAGCATTGACCAACTCCATTAATTTTTTATTTCCAAGAGACACTTTTTTATTGGTTACAGTACCAACAACTCCCTTACCAGAAATCGCTTCAAAATCTTTAACTTCGATTAATGAAATTCCTTTCGCTTTCGCAAAATTCACTACAGCTTGCGCCAAAGGATGTTCACTGTATTGATTTAAAGAAGCAATGCTTTGCAATAAAATATCTTCCTGATTACCGGCAGCATAAATTTTCTCCACGGAAGGTTTACCTTCGGTAATAGTACCTGTTTTATCGGTAATCAAGACATTTACTTTATTCATGTATTCCAGTGCTTCGGCGTTTTTTATCAAAACTCCCGACTGAGCTCCTTTGCCAACACCAACCATTACTGACATTGGCGTAGCTAATCCCAAAGCACATGGACAGGCAATAATTAATACCGCAATGGCATTTATAAATCCATAAACCATTGCCGGTTCAGACCCGAATTTTGCCCAAACAAAAAAGGTCACCAAAGACACCGCAACTACAATTGGCACAAAATATTTGGCAACTTTATCCGCTAGTTTCTGAATAGGAGCTTTAGATCTACTAGCATTATTGACCATTTGTATAATTTGCGAAAGCAAAGTTTCCGAACCTACTTTTTCAGCAATCATCTCAAAGGATTTATTTCCGTTGATTGTTCCTGAACTAATGCTATCCCCTATTTTTTTATCAACAGGAATAGGTTCACCCGTAATCATAGATTCATCAATAGTGCTTTCCCCGTAGGTGATTTTTCCATCAACCGGAATTTTATCTCCAGGTTTCACTCGCAATACATCTCCTTTTTTGATATCATGAATCGAGATTATTTTATCTCTTCCCGCGACAACTAAAATAGCTTCAGTAGGCGCTAATTTCAACAGTTCTTTTATAGCACCACTTGTTTGACTGTGTGCTCTTGCTTCTAATAACTGCCCAAGCAAAACCAATGTTAATATAACGGTTGTTGCTTCGAAATAGAGCGAAACGGATCCGCTATGAGTTCTAAATTCCTTAGGAAAAATATCTGGGAAAAACATTCCAGCTAAACTAAATAAAAATGCAACTCCTGTACCAATTCCGATAAGGGTAAACATATTCAAATTACCAGTAACTATTGACTTCCACGCGCGCTCAAAAAACATCCAACACGCATAAAAAACTACGGGAAGTGAAAATATTAATTGCACCCAATTCCACTTTGCGGCATCCATAATTCTCAGTAGTGGAGCATTCGGAATCATATCAGACATGGCAATTAAAAATACCAAAACAGTAAATACAGCTGCAATTTTCATTTTGCGCACTAACTCATTATACTGTTTATTTTCCACTGTATCGGTGGATTCCATTGGCACTAAATCCATTCCGCAAATAGGACAAGAACCCGGACCATCTTTAATTACTTCAGGATGCATGGGACAAGTGTACATTATTTTTACCGAACTCAATTCTGGAGCTTTCTCCAGATTCATCCCGCAAACTGGGCAACTTCCCTGTTTATCATAGACTTTTTCTCCCTCACAATGCATCGGACAATAATATTTACCTTGGGCATTACTGGGTAGAGTCACTATTGATGTGTCTTGTGATGCATTGGAACTACAACACGATTTGTCAATTAATTTTCCTGCTTTCTCATTAGAATAAACAGCATTATCCATTACTATTGTATAGTTTCCCGCTGCAGTTAAAGCCTCTTGTAATTGTTTTGTCGGAATGTGTTTATCCATTGTTATTTCTGCAATCGGTGGATCCAAAGTAATTGTTGCCTGAATCCCATCTATGGAATTCAATGCTTTTTCGACATTGGAACGACAGCCGTCACAACTCATTCCCGTGATTGTATATGTATGTTTCATAATATTGAATTAAAAAAGGCTTTATAAAAAATCACAGAACCGATTTAAAAAATTTGAATGTTGATGATGCTCTTCTTCTGTATCACTTTCTTTAGAAGCCATTTGGATATCTCCTGTAAGACATTTTCTAATTTCATTTCATTTTCTTGATCTCTTTCGGGTGCATTGGGCAAGTATACATTTCTTTATGAGTTTCCCTTTGATAAGATCTTCAGACTTCTTAAAGTAACGTCATTGTATTTAATGCTAAGAATATGCGCGGCACGATGATTCATTTTTTCATTATAAAATAACAAACTAAAGATTCATCTCTGGTATTCAAAGGTAAGTGACCTTTATTTTTACTTCTTGTAGAATTTTGGAAATGATTTGTAATTTTCACAACCCATCAATTCGCAATCTGTTATTCTTTTTTAATTGTTTAAAATGGGTTGGTGTTAGGCCAGTGAATTTTTTAAACTGATTGCTCAAATGTGCTACATCACTGTAATGCAATTTAATTGCAATTTCACTTAAAGTTAATTCTTTGTACATTAATAATTCCTTTACTTTTTCAATCTTTTGAGAAATAAAATAATACTCAATAGTCGTTCCGTGAACTTCAGAAAATAAATTACTCAGGGTGCTGTAATCCTGTCCTAATTGTTCCGACAAATAGTTTGATAAATTAGTTTTCAGTGCATCATCTTTATGATGAACTAAATTGACAATTAAGCATTTAATTCTTTCTATAATTATAGTCGTTTTATCCTCTAACAATTCGAAACCAAGCGATTGTAATTTTATTTGTAAATCTTCCTTCTGCTTTTCTTTGAAGTCCTCTACTAATTCAACTTCGCCTAATTCAACTGAAATTGGAGTAAGTCCCAATTTTTCCAACTCGAACTTTACAACCATAATACATCGATTGCATACCATATTTTTAATAAAGATTCTCATTTTACTTAATTATTTTGGCATACACTTTTCTCAACATCTATTAATTGCGACAGAACTGTATGTTTCATAAATTTACTGATTATAATAACCAACCTTGCTGTAAGCAAGGTTGGTTAGGTTTAAATACAAAAAAGAAGCTTTTACTTATTCGTTTTTTTTATGATTCGGGAACAGGTTCGGTTAACTTCATTCCGCATTTTGAGCATTTATCATTCAAAGTACCTTGAACTTCCGGATGCATCGGACAGGCATACCTTTTTTTAGCATTATTCCTCATTCTTGAGTTTTTTCCAATAGTCGTTGTGTCACTATCCACCACTATTGAACTATCATTCATCGTACGAGTCTCATCAGTTGCTTTTCCTTTATTTTTATCAGTACAGGAAAGCAATACAAAAACCATTAACAGGCCTAAAAAAATAGATTTTTTCATTTTAATTTATTTAATACATTTTGAAGTCATTAGCTTTTTCAACAAGAGAACACCATAGAACACAATCCAATGGTATTAGATGATTCTAAACATTATTTATTTTACTCCTATAAGTAATCCAAAATGAACTACTTAATAATTTCGACTGTTTTGCCGCAACTCAACATTTGAGAACCATAATACGGATTTTTAATAGCGGGGTCTTTGCTTAACCAATTGGCCCCTTTACCATCATTTGCCATCGGACAGAACTGGTAAAAAACAGGTGTTTCATACTTAGCGACTTTTATCAAATCATGCATTTTTTTTGATAAAGACATAAAAAGAGTTCTTTGTTTTTTAATGTCTTGTGTTTCAAAAATACTTTTAGTTCCAGTAATCAAATCTTTCATGACTTTCATCCAAACCATATGAACTTCAGGCGATAGCTCGTCCATTTTAACCGCATTTATTGAAGCTAGCAAGTCTTTTGCTACTGAAGAAGCCACTTTACCATCTGTTTTCACTAAGGCATCCTTCAACAAAAAATAATTATCAAAAACCGGTTTCAATTGATTATTAGTTGTTAGTTCTTGTTTTAGAGTTTCTGAATTATTGCTGTGAGTCCCATGGTTTTTCATAGGTTCCTTTTTAGGTTTTGCAACAGCAACTATAGCTTCTCTTTCGTATTGACAGCATCCCGGAAGAGTATTATAAGCCGCTTCTGGAGCCAGAAAACTACTGCTGTCATAACCCGCCAAGGCAATCCGTTTTAGTATTTCCTCTTGATTCGTTTTTTGCGAATCATAGGTCAGAATCGCCAATTGAGTATCTTTACTCCAATCTACTTTAGCCACACTTTTCAAGTTCCCGGCTTTCTCGATAGTTGTTTTGCACATCCCGCAATTCCCGTAAATTTTTACCGTTTCGGTTTTGGCATTTTTAATTTGTGCAGCGTTTACCGTGATTGAAAGCAGCACTGTAATCGCCATCATTATTTGTTTTATAGAGTTCATTGTTTTAAATAATTTTGAAGTGAATTAATCAAAAACCAATAGAGAAGCACCAGCATGTAGTGCTAAAAATTGAATTTGACTATAAATTTAATGAATTTAAAGCACAACGCTTTGAACTAAGCCCATTTATGGCTGTCTAAAAAGGAATCTAGCTTATTTTAGGCGGAAGCCAAACGGATCTGAAATCAGAAGTAATAATAATTTCTGAAAAATAATAATTTTGTTTTTGCGAAGAAAAACGGAAGATTTTATTGTTTAAATCAGTGTGAAACAATAAAGCTAAACCCAAATGAAGCGCAGGACAGCCGCAGAAAACACCTTTACAAGCTCCACCGCAACCCTCATGATTTTCCTTTTTAGAGGATTTTTCTTTGTTGCAACAATCAGCTTTCTCTGTTTTTGAAGAAACCTCTTTCTTACAACACGCTTTCTCGGATTTAGTTTTACATGCAAAAGCTATGCTTGGTGTCATAAAGAAACCAAACATAACTAATAATACTATATAAAACTTTTTTAACATTGTATATTCCAAAATTAAGCACAAAGGTATTAAATCAGCGGTCAAGGCGAATTTATTCACTCCCAAATACTTGTTAAAACAATTGATTATTTTCCTTCTCCTAGTATACCATTCATTATGGATTGCAATAATGACAATATTATACTAAAAAATAATGCTGTCCAAAACGTGTCGACACTAAATCCTCCCACAATTTTCGTACACAATAAAATAATCAATGCGTTTATGACCAACAAAAACAATCCCAATGTAATAATAGTAACCGGTAATGTTAGTATTACCAATATTGGTTTAATGAATATATTAAGTAACCCAAGAACAATAGCTACAATTAATGCTGTAGTGAATCCAGCTACATGAACACCCGGCATAAAATTAGCGATTAGCAATACTAAACCTGATGTAATAAGAATTCTGATTAGTAAATTCATAAATTTTGTTTTAAAATTTTAATAAATGTAGTGAAAATTTAAAATCATTTAATTTATTTTAGAAAAGAACTCACTTTTTGATAAAAAGAGGCTGGGTTTTCGGCATGAAGCCAATGCCCTACATCAGGAATCGTTTCGATCGTTGAATTTGGAAAATGATGTTGAATATTTTCGAAATCGCTGTCGAGAATATAATTAGAATTTCCTCCGCGTATAAATAGCGTTGGCTTGCTGAATATCAAATTCTCCGACAATGGGACTCCTATTTCATCCATTTTTGTGTTGAAAACCGCCAAATTAAATCGAAAGGCGAGTTGTCCTGGTTCTTTCCAGTATAAATTTTTCATAAGGAATTGCCTCGTTCCAAAATCAGGGATATATTTTGCCATAATTTCCTCGACATCGTTTCTAGCTGGTTTGACTGAAAAATCAACGGCATTCAATCCTGCCAAAATATCATGATGGTGTTGGGGATAAAATTTTGGTCCGATATCCGCAACAATCAATTTATCTACTAATTCAGGATGCGTTGCTGCCAGAAGCATGGCTACTTTTCCGCCCATGGAATGTCCGATGATATTTATTTTTTCTAAATTATGGACCTGGCAATATTCGAAAACATCCTGAACCATGAGTTCATAACTGAATTCTTCAGAATGTAAACTTCGGCCATGGTTTCGTAAATCGAGAATATGAACTTGAAAATCGGAAGCGAATTGAACACCTAATGTTTTCCAATTGTCAGACATTCCAAGGAATCCGTGAAGAATTAAAAGTGATTTACCTGAGCCTTCTATTTTTGAGTACAACATAGTATAGGGTTTGTGGAACGCGTGGGGGGCAGTAAAAAACATGGAACAAAACGAAAGTGAAGTTTTGCGAACACATAAATAGTCTTGACCGTTTTTCAGCTGATTACGTCCAAATTTCTTTATTTTAATTTTTGTAAATACATATTGATTACATTATCTAATCCCAGATAAAGTGCTTCGGAAATTAAAGCATGTCCTATGGAAACTTCCAGTAATCCCGGAATGTTTTGCTTGAAATATTCAATATTATCCAAACTCAAATCATGACCTGCGTTAATTTCTAATCCGATCTGATTGGCCAAAATTGCGGATTCCATATAAGGTTCAATTCCTTTTTTATTCCCTAAACTGTACTGATATGCATACGCTTCAGTATACAATTCAATTCTTTCCGTCCCAATATTTTTTGCTCCTTCAATCATCTCGAGAATTGGATCCACAAAAATGGAGGTTCTTATCCCATTTCTTTGAAATTCCATAACAATCTCTTTCAGATAATCGGCATGTTTTATGGTATCCCAACCTGCATTGGAGGTGATAGCATCGATCGCATCAGGAACTAAAGTTACTTGGGTAGGTTTTATTTCCAGAACCAGATCAATAAAGGTTTTCTCTGGATTTCCTTCTATATTATATTCAGTATAAACTATGGATTTCAAATCTCGGGCATCTTGATACCTGATGTGACGCTCATCTGGACGCGGATGAATCGTTATACCTTGCGCTCCAAACTTTTGAATGTCGGTTGCCACTTTTAATAAATCGGGAACATTTCCACCGCGAGCATTTCGTAAAGTAGCTATTTTATTGATGTTTACACTTAACTTTGTCATTGGAACACTTTTTGATTATGTGATAGTATTTATTGCTGCAAAAATACAAAGTAAAAGGTAGGAGTTTTTGCTTATTTTTGATTATTTTGCATGAAATATTTCCGATTGATTTATGACAGAAATTACAAACTATATTACCAATGATTTTAAAGCGATTGACAGCCAAGAAACTATTGCGGTTGTTCAAGACTTTTTCAATGAATTACACTTTTCACACTTTCCGGTAGTCGAAGAGGGAATTTATATTGGCAGTATTGTATCCGATGATATTGAAACATTTGATAGCGATAAAAAAGTAATTGATTATAGATACACACTTGAAGGATTTTATACCCGAACAAATACAATTTGGCTGGATGTTTTAGAAATTTTCGCAAAAAACCATACCAATTTAGTTCCTGTATTAGATGAAAACAATAAATATGTTGGCTATTATGAAATAGAGGATATAATGAAATTTTTTCATGAGACTCCATTTTTAAAAGAGCCGGGTGGAATTATTGTTGTCAAAAAACCAATTTTGGATTACTCCATGAGTCAGATTACTCAAATCGTAGAGAGCAATAACGGAAAGCTTTTAGGTTTATTCATTTCTGAAGCTGATGTTGATAGTGTTCACGTAACTATGAAAATAAGTTTAGGAGCTATGAATGAAATAATACAAACGTTCAGAAGGTATAATTATGAAATTATATCCGAGCATCAAGAAGACAATTACATTAATAATTTAAAGGAACGTTCTGATTATTTAGACAAATACCTTAATATATAATAGTTCATTTGTGAATATGTCGGTTCGTTTAATTAAAAAAACAAACGAGTAACAGTTTTCAAAAAGCGTACCAGTGAATAAACGATTAAACAGAAAGATGAAAGTAGCCATATACGGACAATATTATTTAAACAGCACAGAACCTATTATTAAAGATATTTTTGTTTTTTTTAATTCCAATAACGTAGAGATGGTTATTGAATCCAATTTTTTAAAAATTCTATACGAAAAGCAAATTATAAGAAAAGAATATAAAACTTTTGAATCCCATACTGAATTAGATAAAAGTTTTGACATGCTGATAAGCATCGGTGGTGACGGAACTATTTTGAGAGCCGCTACACTAGTTCGGGATTCAGGTGTACCAATATTAGGTATAAATGCAGGTCGATTAGGTTTTTTGGCTACCGTTCAAAAAGAAAATATTGCGGCATTCATGCAATTTGTTATCGATAAAAAATACACTATTTCAAAAAGAACATTATTGAGTTTATCCTGTTCCCCAGAAAACGAATCGATACAGGATATCAATTTTGCGATGAATGAAATTTCCGTTAGCAGAAAAGACACCACTTCTATGATAACGGTGGATACGTATTTAAATAATGAATTTTTAAATTCCTATTGGGCAGATGGTTTGATTATCGCCACTCCAACAGGATCAACCGGCTACTCTTTGAGTTGTGGAGGACCTATTTTAACTCCCGACGTAAAAAGTTTGGTTATTACCCCAATTGCACCTCATAATCTAAACGCCAGACCACTCGTTGTTCCAGACGAAACAGAAATTAGATTGAAAGTTTCTGGCAGAGAGGACCAATATTTAGTTTCTTTAGATTCCAGAATTGCATCTGTAAAAAACGAATCTATACTCACCATAAAGAAAACCCCATTTCAAATAAATATGGTAGAAATCCCCGAAGAAACATTTTTGAAAACATTACGCACGAAATTACTTTGGGGTGAAGACAAAAGGAATTAAACCATTTTAGTTAAATACTATACGATTCTATCTATTTTTCGCGTTTGGATTTATCTAACGTCATGTACTGTTAATTATTCAAAATAAAGGACAATTAACACTATGGGCATTGAATCGTATCGATAATTATTATATTTGCACGCAATTTTAACTAAATGAACAAAGTTTTTATTTTTTTGGTATGCCTATTCCCATCTTTAGCAATTCATGCACAAATTCATGAAGTTGGTATTTTTGCAGGAGGTAGCAACTATATTGGAGATGTTGGACCTACGACCTATATTTCGCCAAACGAACCTGCTTTGGGATTGCTTTATAAATGGAATAAAAGTCCAAGACATGCCTACCGATTTTCGTATGCGCAATCAAAAATTGTTTCTAACGATTTGGATTCTGAAGAAGGAGCGAGAAACCAAAGAGGATATCGTTTTGAAAATAGCATAAAAGAAGTATCTTTAGGCCTTGAATTCAATTTTTTCGATTTTAATCTTCATGAGTTGAGGAATAAAATCTCTCCTTATGTATATTCCGGAATAAGCTATTTTAGATATGACGAGTTGTATATTTTATCCGACGAGACTAGAAAAGACAAGGGTTCAGGCTCTTTTGCAATTCCAATTAATTTAGGGATAAAATCAAACATTACACCCAGTTTTATATTGGCGGTAGAAGTTGGAGCTCGATATACACTTACGGATAACCTGGATGGGAGTAATCCCAAGAATAAAAATTTAGAAATGTTACGATTTGGAAATTTAAATAATAATGATTGGTATGTTTTTTCGGGATTAACCCTTACCTATACCTTTGGAAACAAACCTTGTTACTGTGCAGAATAAAGAAATGGATTTACTACCTACAATAGACGCAACAAATTTACCCCAACATTTAGCCATTATAATGGATGGCAATGGTCGTTGGGCGAAGCAAAAAGGACTTTTAAGAGCTTTAGGACATGAAAGCGGCACAAAATCAGTTAAAAAAATAATTGAAGCCAGTGCCAAATTAGGAATAGAATATCTTACTCTCTATGCCTTCTCTACTGAAAATTGGAACAGACCAAAACTGGAGGTGGAAACTTTAATGAGAGTATTAATCAATTCATTAAAAAAAGAACTGATAACACTCCAAAAAAACAACATCAAACTGAATGCCATCGGTAATCTTGAAAAATTACCAAAATCTGCGCAAAAAGAACTTCTTGATGTCATAAACAAAACAAAGGACAACACTAAAATGACACTGACACTGGCATTAAGCTATGGTTCTAGGGAAGAATTAGTCAACGCAGTTAAAAACATTTGTAGTAAAGTTAAAAATAATATAATTTCAATAGACACTATTGACGATTCAATTATAAATGAGCATCTTTACACGCAAAATTTACCTGATGTAGATTTATTAATACGAACCAGTGGAGAACATAGAATAAGTAATTTCTTGCTATGGCAAATTGCCTATGCAGAATTGTATTTTACTGACATCTTGTGGCCAGACTTTAAAGAACAAGATTTATATGAGGCTATTATTAGTTATCAAAAAAGAGAACGTAGATTTGGAAAAACAAGTGAACAAATTAAATAATTTTTTAGTGTTACATAAAAGCATAAAAACAGTCCTTACAATTTTGATATTTGGTAGTTTTACTCAAATTAAAGCTCAAGATAGAGTTCCTTTTGACCAAGGAAAAAAATACATTCTAGCCGATGTAGCGGTTATTGGAAAAATAAGTTTCAATTCTCAGACCGTAGTAACCTTTGCAGGACTTCAAAAAGGACAGGAAATAACCATTCCGGGTGAAGAAATAAGTAGTGCTATTAAAAAACTTGGAAAACTAGGCCTTTTTGATGAAATTTCATTTTACGTTAATAGAGTCCAAAACGACAGCATTTATCTTGACTTAAACATAGTGGAATTACCCAAGTTAAATGAAGTCAAATTTGTTGGTGTTAAGAAAAACAAAACTGAGGCTTTAATTAAAGATAACAGTCTTACTAAAAATAAAATTGTAAACGAAAATTTAATTACCACGACAAAAAATTACATTGAAAACAAATACAAAAAAGACGGTTATTATAATACTAAAGTAACCATAAACACCATTAAAGACACAGCTGCAGTAAATCAAGTAAATATGCTTGTAAATATTGACAAAGGTGAAAAAGTAAAAATTCAAGAGATTGATTTTGTCGGCAATACAAAACTATCCGATAAGGTTTTGCGTAAAGCAATGAAAGATACGAAACAGAAAAATCCACTTCGTGTCTTAAAAGCGTCTAAATTTATACAAGCAAAATATAAAACCGACTTAGAAAAAGTAATCGCTGCTTATAAAGAAAAAGGATACCGAGATGCAAGAATACTTTCGGATTCCGTTACTTTTGATAAAAATAAAAATGCATTATCTATTAAAATAAATGTAGAAGAGGGAAATAAATATTACTTTGGAAATATTAAATTTTTAGGAAACACCGTTTACTCAGATCAATTTTTGAGCAGAATATTAAGTGTTAAAAAAGGAGAAACATATAACGGTGTACTTCTAGAGAAAAGAATCGCAGATAAATCCAAACCGGATGGTGAGGACATTACCAATTTATATCAAAATAGTGGGTATTTATTTTCTAATATAAATGCAGTTGAGGTAAAAACAGCAAACGATACGATCGATTTTGAAATAAGAGTTACTGAAGGTCCTTTGGCATATTTCAATAAGATTACGGTCGTAGGAAATGATAAAACAAATGACCGCGTTATTTATAGAGAACTCAGAACTAAACCGGGAGAAAAATACAGCAAAGAAGAACTGGTTAGAACTATTCGTGAGATTGGACAATTAGGATTTTTTGATCCTGAGGCAATTGATCCAAAATTCAAAAATGTAGATTCTGGAGCTGGAACTGTTGATATAGAATACAATCTTGTTGAAAAAGGATCAAGTCAAATAGAGCTACAAGGTGGTTATGGCGGAGGCGGCTTTATTGGTACTTTAGGTCTGTCATTTAACAACTTTTCAGCGAGAAATATTTTCAATAAAGAGTCATACAAGCCATTACCGATGGGTGATGGACAAAAAGTTTCCTTACGATTACAAGGAAGCACTTACTTTCAAACCTATAGTATGTCATTCTCAGAACCTTGGTTCGGAGGAAAAAAACCAGTTCAATTTAGTACATCGCTATCGTATAGTAAACAGTTTTTAAATAACTACATTACGCAAAGAGTAGATAAAACTAAAAGTTTTAATATCATGACTTTATCTGTTGGCCTGGCTAAGAGATTAACCGTGCCGGACGATTTCTTCGTTTTATCACAATCAATAAGTTACCAACATTATGATTTGCAAAACTACAACACGGGATTATTTACATTTGGAAATGGAACGTCTAGAAACTTAGCTTATACCGTAGGATTAACCAGAAGTAACAAAGGGGTAAATCCAATTTTCCCTACTTATGGATCAGAATTTAGTATTTCAGCAAAACTTACACCTCCTTATTCATTGATAAATGGTGTTGATTATGCAACATTAGGTGATCAACAAGAATACAAATACAAGTATGCTGGTACAACTTATACAGGTTCAAACGGAATACAAGTAAATGATGGAGATTATGTTGAGTCTATTCCTAGCACAACGAATCTTACTCCAAACAAAGTTACTAATTATCAAGATGCTGCTGCAGACCCTGCAAAAGTGGATCAAAAGAAATTTAATTGGTTAGAATATTATAAAATTAAGTTCAAAGCAGACTGGTACACAAAAATTTATGGTAAATTAGTACTGCGAACGCTAACTGAATTTGGGTTCCTTGGAGCATACAACCAAGAAAGAGGTGCTGTACCATTTGAAAGATTCTATGTAGGGGGTGATGGATTAGCTAACTATTCGATGGATGGTAGAGAAACTATTCAATTAAGAGGATATCCAAACAATTCATTGACGCCGGTAAACAGTGCTGGCGAACAAATTGGAGCAACGGTTTATAATAAATTTTCATTAGAAATGCGTTATCCTATAACATTAAAATCATCGGCATCTATTTATGCATTAACATTTTTAGAAGCAGGTTCATCATATGCTAATTTCAAGAGCTATAACCCTTTTGCATTAAGTCGTTCTGCAGGAGCTGGTCTACGAGTATTTATGCCAGCGTTTGGATTATTGGGAATAGATTTTGGATATGGTTTTGATGCTTTACCTGGAACAACGAAAGCAAATGGATGGGAAACCCATTTCATCATTGGACAACAATTTTAAAAAAATTAGTTAAAAATTTTTCTAATACTTTGAAGTTATGAGAAAACAATTTTTATTTATATTTTTAGCCCTGATAGCTGCAAATACAGTTATAGCTCAAACCAGGGGAACCAAAGTAGGTTATATTGACATGGAGTATATTCTTCAGAATGTACAAGATTATACAGAAGCCAAGAATCAATTAGAGCAAAAAGCTCAAAAATGGAAGCAAGAGATCGAAGTTAAAAAAAATGAAATTGACAAGCTGAAAAGTGCCTTAAAGGCGGAACAAGCTTTGTTGACAAAAGAGCTTATCGATGAAAGAGAAACAGAAATTAAGTTCCTTGAAAATGAAAACTTGGATTACCAACAGAAAAGATTCGGGGCAAACGGCGATTTGATGCTACAAAAATCAGTACTGGCAAAGCCGATACAAGATCAGGTTTTTACTGCGATACAAGATATTGCAGAAGCAAAAAAATATGATTTCATTTTTGACAAATCATCTGACTTGACAATGCTTTTTGCAGCAAAAAGATTTGACATCAGCGATCAGGTTTTACGTGTGTTAAATCGAACTGAAAAGAGAGAGCAATTAACCAAGAAGCAGCTTAAAGAAGAAGAAGCTAAGGAAAGTAAAGAGGATGCCATGGACGAAAATCCGGTTTTGGCTGACAGACAAAAAGCATTGGATGAAAAAAAAGCAGCAAGAGACAAAATCATAGCTGACCGAAAATTAATCCAGGAAGAAAAGAAAAAACAATTTGACGAAAGAAGAAAACAACTTCTATCCGAAAGAGAAGCAAAAAAAACTGGCACGGTTTCTGCCTCTGCTAAGACAGAGGATCTAAAAACAAAAATTGTTGATGATTCAACCAAAGTAGATTCACAAAAAGTTTTTGAAGAAACGAAACAGAAACAAGCTGACGAAAGATCAAAAATCTTAGAGGACCGTAAAAAAGTACTCGAAGACCGTAAAAAAGCTTTAGAAGAAAAAAGAAAAAAAATACTGGAAGAAAGAGCGGCCATTAAAAAAGCTGCAGCCGATAAATTAAAAGAAAATACAAACAAAAATTAATACTAAATATTTTAAAAACGATGAAACAAATCAAAACTTTACTAATTGCTGGAATACTTTTCTTTGGTGTAAACCAAACTATTAATGCACAAGCAAAAACCGCTCATGTTGATGTGAGTGAAATTATGTCAAAAATGCCAGCAATGTTAGACGCTCAAAAACAATTGGAGAAATTGAGTGGGACTTATGATGCTGATTACAAAAAAATGGTTGAAGAATACCAAGCAAAATTAAAAAAATATGAAGCTGAATCTGCAACAGTAACTGAAGCTGTAAATGGAGAACGTTCTAAAGAAGTTCAAGATATGCAAAAAAGAATTGTTGATTTTAGAGATAATGCTCAAAAAGAATTACAACAAAAAGAATCTGACATTGTAAAACCTTTAATGGAAAAAGTAAGAACTTCTATCCAAAAAGTTGGTAAAGCAAAAGGGTTTCAATATGTGCTAGATGGTTCTACACTATTACTTGCAGATGGTCCAAACTTGACTGCTGACGTAAAAAAAGATTTAGGTTTCTAAAAACCGCTCTAATAGTTAAAGAACTGCTCCCCCAAAATTTGGTGTCGAGCAGTTTTTTTTTGTTAAAATAAATTTTAGGAAATTTAAACCCTAGCACCTAACTTTGTTTTTATGAATAACAATCAACCAATAGGAATTTTTGACTCAGGTATTGGAGGCACTTCGATTTGGAAGGCCATTCATGACTTACTCCCTAATGAAAAAACGATCTATTTAGCCGATAGTAAAAATGCCCCCTATGGCCAAAAATCGAAAGAAGAGATTGTTGCTTTAAGTATTAAAAATACCGATTTTCTGCTTAATATGAACTGCAAACTAATTGTAGTAGCTTGCAATACCGCCACTACAAATGCTATTCGAGAATTACGCGAAAAGTATAACGTTCCTTTCATTGGTATTGAGCCTGCAATAAAACCCGCAGCGACGCATTCTAAAACACAAATCATAGGAATTCTTGCCACACAAGGCACTTTAAACAGTGAGCTTTTTAATAAGACTACTGAAATGTACCAAGACACAAAAATAATTGAACAAGTAGGCCATGGTTTAGTTCAACTAATTGAGAATGGCGCTATCAATTCCCCAGAAATGACAAAACTGCTTCATTCCTATCTAACTCCTATGATTGAAGCTAACATTGATTATTTAGTATTAGGATGTAGCCACTATCCCTATCTGATTCCTCAAATAAAAAAAATACTTCCAGAACATATTCAAATCATAGATTCTGGTGAAGCAGTAGCGAAACAAACCCAAAAATTATTACGCGAAAAAATAGGCTTTACCTCCGCCGAAAAAAGCAATCCCATTTTCTACACCAATACCAATCCAAAGGTTTTGACAGAAATTTTAGAGTATAAATATACTGTTGAAAAAATTGATTTTTAACCTATTCAAACTTTCTCTTGACAAACCAAATTCCATCTAAACATAAATTAAGAGATAATTTATGATAATTTTCTTTGATAAGCCCATTGGTGGCTCTTCCTTTTTGCCCATAAGAATAGCTAATATTCAAAGCTGAAAATGTATTTTCGATAGGAAGTGAAACACCAAGGGAAATTGACACAGAATTGATTTTTTTATTATCAACCTCGAGGTAACCCGTATCGTAATTCAATCCTGTCGAATATTGAATTCTATCATAGTACGTTCGTATATTTTTAGACTTGCTATAAGAAAAACCAAATGAAAATTTATCCTGGTTGACAAAATTCCCATACAAATCAGATTGATTTGTGTTATTCCACAAACCTTTCCCATAATCAAGCGTTAGATTTTAGTTATTCCTAAAAAGTTTACTTAAACCCACCCCTATTTCCAACGGCATATAATAATCATCCGTATCCGATTCAAGCTCCGACTCAATAGTGACAGTTCCTGAATTATTTACTGTAGTTACAGATTGCACTCTAGTAGCATTCACTTTTGTTGGTGATTTTAAATTCATCCCCAATGTGAACGTAGAATCAACTTTAAACTGAGCCCCCAGAGATGCCCTGACTCCACTGTAATTTGTTTTTTTAGTACTGTTGGTTATTGAATTAGAAATACTATAATCTCTTTCATCTGTAGTATTTCCAAAAAGAACCGTGGTAGCGATTCCTAATGCTAATTTTTTACCAATTCTATAACCATAGGAAATATCAAAATCATTTAATCCCCCCGTTCCAGTTGCATTCAAAGTATAGTATCCCTGGCTATCCTGAATTGGCAATGCTAAATTAGAGATTTTAAAAGTTGTATTCGAATAGGGCTTAAGCGCCAAACTAAAAGCTGACTTTACTGTTACCGGAAAAGCTAAAGCAATATGAGAAAACTGAATGTTATTCCGATTTTCTTTTTTCGAATTATTTTCATAATCGATAGAATAGCCTTTCCTCCCACATCAAATAGAAAATGATTTTGGTACATGAATCCTAAAGATGCGGGATTTAGATTATTGATAAATCGATTCGAAGGCAAAGCGATTCCTGAGAACCTATAGAAGGAATGGAACCAAAATCAGAATCATACATACTTCCTAAACCATACAGCGAATAGGGAGAACTGGAAATACTTTGTGAAAATGAAGCTGTTGTCATAAAACATAACAGGCCTATGATTGCAATTTTATTTTTCATCTAATAAGAAATATAGTGAATTTTCAATTGAATTTTATTGTTGGTATTTTTCTGATCACCTAAAACCAATCTATCGACGGCTTTGGAAATACTTGGCAACGTGAGAATTAATGAAGATTTAGAATCCGATTCTTTTAACATTTCACTTTGCAAAAAAGCACCTATCGAAATTTTATATCCGATGTTCTCATTGAATTCAACGCTTGTAGTATTCAGAACCGCATAAAGAGGCTTTCCTGCTATTGTATTTAGTGTGCCTTTTGTTCTATTTAATTTATCTCCAACAAAAACCCGTAACGAATCAACTAAAGGATAAGCAGCTGAATAGCTATTATTTGCAGGCTTTATGATTAATTCGGCATCTACAATTACGCCTTTTTCAGCGAGATATTTCAATTGTTTTATGTTAGGAAAATCTAGTCTGCAAGCTATTCCTGTTCCTGATTGAATAAAAGCCTTACAACAGCCTATTCCAATTATGCCGTTGAAGGTTTTAATCTTGGCGCAGTTGATTATTTGGTGAAACCTATTCCATTTCATCGGTTCTTAAAATCGGTTCTAAGAGCGCAACAAATTTTCAATCCGCAAAAGCTGCCAGCAAATAATAATTTGATTTCCACTCCTGAAATCGAACAAGATTTCATGTTTGTAAGAGCTGAATATGAAAATGTGAAATTAAACTTTTCAGACATTTTATTTATCGAAGGATTGAAAGATTATGTCAAAATATACACCACTGACAACAAGTATATTCTAACATTAATTAGTCTTATAAAACTGGAGAATTTACTTTCTACCAAAGGATTTTCGCGAATTCACAGGTCCTATATCATCAATATAAAACATGTGAAATCAATCCAGAAAAACAAAGTAATAATTGCCGAAAAAAGAATCCCGATTAGTGAAAGCTACAAGAACTCGTTCTTTGCAAAGATCAATTTATAATGATGCATTAAAAACCTACTCCTCTTTAAACCAACTGGAATACATTACATAATTATTCGAAATGCGCTCGATTTCACCTGCAAAGTCAGATTGATCAATGTCTTTTACCTTTTTGGCAGGAACACCAGCCCAAATCGATCCTGAAGCAACGATTGTATTTTGAGTAACAACAGCTCCGGCTGCAATAATAGAATTGTTTTCGATGACACAATTATCCATCACAATCGCTCCCATTCCTATCAGCACATTGTCATGAATCGTACAACCATGCACAATAGCATTATGGCCAATCGAAACATTATTCCCTATAATTGTCGGATGTTTTTTATACGTACAATGAATTATTGCACCATCCTGAATGTTCACTTTATTGCCTATTTTGATGAAATTCACATCACCCCTAATTACAGCATTAAACCAAACACTACAAGAAGACCCAAAGGTAACCTCACCTACAATAGTGGCATTCTCGGCCACATAACAATCCTCAGGTATTGAAGGTGTTTTTCCGTTAACAGATTTAATCAACATGGATAAAGTAAATTAATTGATTGCTGGACAGTAACATTCATATTTTTCAGCCTTGCAAAATAAATTGATTCCCAAAGTAATTTGATGGAATCCTCCATTATCAAATTTTACGGGACCCGAAACATTTGAATACGTATAGGCAAACATGAAATTATTGAAATTGACTCCAACTATAGGAGTAATATATTGAAGTTTTTGTTTAGAAATCCCAGCTCCATCGGTGTATTCAGCTCCATCTAAACTTCTACGATACGACAAACCTGCCCAAAGCTTTCCGAAATCCATACTTTTATATGCTTTAATATTTAAGTCAATTGATTTTTCTTTAGTCTTGTCTACAAGCTGAAATAAAACCGACGGTTCCCATAGTATTTTATCTGTATTTCCAAAAACATAACCTGCACTCAATAAATATTTTCTCAAATTATCACTTTCGTATTCAGTGTAAATATCTCTTCTGGTTTCAATGGCATTTTTAACCGTTCCATGAACATAAAAATCTAAATAATTATAAGATGCTCCGATATCAAAATTGAAATAAGAATCTTTTTGCACAATCGTTCCATCAACAATAGGATCAAAATCGCCAGACTGTAAAAACGCTGTTTCGTCTAACTGACTTTGAATTAATCCGGCACTGATACCAAAAGACAATTGATTCAAATCAATTTCATCTCTAGAAAACATTAGATGATAGGCATAGGTAGCTTTTATCCCTTTTTGAGAATGGTACCCATTTTTATCATTAAAAAGAATGATTCCCGCTCCAGCTTTCTCCCCCACTCTTCCATTAAAACTTAACGTCTGAAGTTCAGGTGCATCTTCTTGACTAAACCATTGTTTGCGCGCTGTAAGTCTAATTTTTGCACAATTTGCAGCCCCAGCCATTGATGGATGAATCAAATAATAATTATCAGACAGGTAATCAGAATAAACTGCAACACCTTCTTGTGAAAAAGAATATTGGTATACAAAAAACAGGACCGCAAAAAATTTAATTTTGTTATACATAGAAATACTATTATATAAAGAAGATTGCTAAATCAATGAATTGCCCAAATACTTAGTTAATAACTAAATATTTGTTAATTTATTTTATTAATATTCAAATATAGCTATTCGTGGAAAATAACTTTACTAAATTTGTAAAAATTTACAAAGATCATGATAAAAGTTAGTATAAAAGAAACACAAAACCCTACCATATTAAAATTTGAATTTCCAGATTTCATTACTCAAAATGAGAGTTTTGAATTCAAAAACATAGATGAGGCAAAATCTTCTCCCCTCGCACAAAAATTGTTTTATTTACCATTTGTAAAAACAGTTTATATCTCGGGAAACTTCATTGCTATCGAAAAATATAGCATTGTGGAATGGGAAGATGTAAAAGATGCAGTGGCAGAACAAATAGAAAAATTTGTAAACGAAGGCGGAACAATCGTAACCACAGATGAAAACAAAATTAAAAAACAGCCTATTACGGTTTATGGAGAAACAACTCCAAATCCAGCTGCTTTGAAATTTGTGGTGAGCAAAATGTTGACTAAAAATGCTATTGAATTCAAAAATATTGATCAGACTGGCGCTTCACCTTTGGCAAAAGAACTCTTCAAATTTCCTTACGTAAAAGAAGTTTTCATTGATGAAAACTATATCTCCGTAACCAAATATGAAATCAATGACTGGCAGGAAATAACTTTAGAAATAAGAAGTTTCATCAAGCAATATATTGAAAACGGAGGGACAGTATTAGATGAAAATTTTATTGAAACTGTAGCTGCTGAAGAGAATAACAAAGCAAAAGAATTTGATAATCTTGATGTCACGTCACAACAAATCATAAATATATTAGAGGAATATGTAAAACCAGCCGTGCAAGCTGATGGGGGGAATATTGCATTCGATTCTTACAATGAAAACGACAAAACCGTAAAAGTAATTTTACAAGGTGCTTGTAGCGGTTGCCCGTCCTCAACATTCACTTTAAAAAGTGGTATCGAAAACATGCTAAAAAGTATGCTGAATGACGAAAACATCAAAGTGGAAGCCATAAACGCATAAATTCGGATCTGATATTAAAATCACAACTAATTGAAAATCTTCTATTTGCATTAAAATATACTTTCTTTTTAAATTAAAATTTAAATAAAATAGGTATATTTATAATTCACTTAACAAATAGAAATTATGTCAGTATTAAAAGTAATTGAAATACTTTCCAACTCAGATATTAGTTGGGAAGATGCAGCTCGAAAAGGAGTTGCTAAGGCGGCTAAATCTGTAAAACATATACGATCTGTATACGTTAAAGACCATAGTGCATCTGTAAGTGGAGGAGAACTTACAGAATACAGAGTAACACTAAAATTAACTTTCGAACTCGAATAGATTAATTTAAACAAATTAAATTAAGCGTTTCATCTGAGACGCTTTTTTATTTAAGAGTTATTTCCAGCACTACACTACATTTTTTCCACCAAAAATGGCGTCAAAAATAGATTTACTTTATCATCAGGCTTTGACAAATTGGCTATTACTTCAATAATTCTAAGTACGAAATAATTTGTCAGGTAATGTTATATCCTATAATTTCCGATATCGATTACCATCAGTATTTACTGATTGGATGTGGCTCTGAACTATTCGAAACAAAACACGAATTGACTATCAGCAGCGCATTAGCTTTAGAGTATTGCACCAAAATCAATAGTCTTTTTATCGCCAATATTGCTTTGGTCTGAACCCACAAAACATAACCCTTCCGTTTTTGGCTCATGATGTAAAAATGATAAAACATTATTTTATGTTTCTAAGGCCAAACATGCTTAGCGCCAAACACTGATTTTCAGCAAATTATTAATGATTTAATAAGGGAATCCTAGAAAAAATTGCTTAATATTGTAAGACTAATCAAATATAAATAACATGGGACTATCTTCATTTTTAAAAAATTTGTTTGGCTCAGCCAAAGAAACAGCCAGCGAATTAGCAGACAAAACGGAAACGACTTTTGAAAAAGCAAAAGAAACTGCAGCACCTTATATTGAAAAAGCGGAAAATTTTGCAGAAGAAACATTTGAGAAAGTAAAAGAAACAGCAACACCATATCTAGAAAAAGCAGAAACTTTTGCAGAAGAAACATTTGAAAAAGTAAAGGAAACAGCAGCGCCACTTATAGCGAAAGTAGAAGACTTTACTGGTCAAGCTAAGGAAACTGCAGACAATGTTGTAGGAAATGCAGTCGAGACTGCAAAAGAAAAAGCTGATGTAACAGCAGATAAAGTTGAAGAAATAGCAACCGAAACCAAAGCAGTAACTTCGGACACTATAGAAACCTTAGAAAAAAAAGCTGAAGTAACTGCAGACAAAGTTGAAGATATAGCAAATGAAACTAAAGCAGTAGCTTCAGAAGCTGCTGAAACTGTCGCTGACAAAACAAATGAATTGGCAAAAGATATTGATGCAGAAGCGGATGAAATTGCCAAAAAAAACATAAATAGAATGGAAGAAGACGCCGATTAATTGGTATAAAAATAATTTATTTATATTTTTGCACTTCACAATTAACCCTCTCTTTTTGAGAGGGTTTTTTATTACTTAAAAAATGAACTTAGACCCGAATCAACTTACAAATTACGCAAGTACCTTTCTAAAAGCGCTAATTGATTACTCTCCAAAATTAATTTCTGCATTTCTTATTCTATTTGGTGGACTATACATCATTCGACTCACCAATAGATTCATTAGAAAAATAATGATCAAAAGGGATTTGGACCCAACATTAACTAAATTTCTTGCTGACATATTGCTTTGGGCTTTGCGAATATTATTGTTTGTATCATTCATCTCAAAACTAGGAATAGAAACATCTTCTTTTGTTGCCATACTTGGTGCAATGGGACTTGCCGTAGGTTTATCGCTGCAAGGTTCTTTATCTAATTTTGCAGGAGGTATGCTTATAATAATGTTCAAACCCTTTAAAGTCGGCCATACAATTGAGGCACAAGGCGTTATTGGAACAGTAAGTGAAATACAAATATTTGTAACCAAATTAATTACGGCTAACAATCAAACTATTTTTGTTCCAAATGGATCGCTCTCAAATGGAACTATTACCAATTACTCCTTACAAGGATTTAGAAGAGCTGATTTAACAATCGCGATTTCGTACGACACCGATATTAAAAAAGCAAAAGATATTATCATTACAGTGCTAAACAACAATCCAAAAATACTTAAAACCCCTAGTGCGGAAGTTTCGGTAAAAAATCTGACTGATACTGCCATCCAACTTGCAATTAGACCATGGGCCAATAATGAAGATTTCGGTATTGTTTTCTCTGAGACTTTAGAAAGCTGTAAGTTGGCATTTGATACCGCCGGAATTGTCATCCAACCTTATGTAAGAGAATCATCTAAAGCTAATCTTTAATTAAATATCTTATTTTTTTGAGGTAGTAATCATAAAATCTTTCAGATAATAGGGTTCAAAATAAGCAACATCAACCGTATCGCTTATTTTGAACTTCTCAAAACTTAATAAACTCATTTCCTTTGCTGAAGGAAATTTTATTTCGTCTAAAAAAATAAAATTTTCTTTAGTTAAAACCGTTTTACACTTTTCTGCACAATCGCCTACAAAATAAAGTGTTTCCTGAAAATCTTCAAATGAATTTTCGGTAATAATTTCGGCCAGAGTCGCTCTCTTATTTTCAAAATTGGGACTAAAAATAGCACTATACACTTCCATTCTTCTGGCATCAAGCATTGGAATAATCAATCCGCTGGAAACAGCTACCTGAGAAGCTAATGTTTTTAATGTGTCAATTGCAATCAGAGGTACATCTAGAGCATAAGACAGCCCTTTTGCGGCAGAAACTCCAATTCGCAAACCAGTATAAGACCCAGGGCCTTGACCTACAGCTATAGCAGCTAAATCCTTGAACGTAATTCCTGCTTCTCGTATAATTTCTTCAATAAAAACGTGTAATCGTTCCGCGTGAGAATAACCTTCTTCAGCAATTTCTTTGCATAAAATAGTTTCACCATCTTTTGCAAGAGCAATAGAACAGTTTTTGGTGGCAGTTTCAATGTTAAGTATGTAAGGCAAAATAGTTTAAAATTTATAGTTTTTTCAATCAAGCAAAAAACAAAGTTACAAGTGAAGTCAATTCAGAGCTTTTCAAAAACGAATTTAACACCACGAGCAACAATTCTCCATGCACAAGAATATTTCAAATATTGACTGGTTTTTAATTCCTTCAAGAATGATTTTTTTTAATTCTTAAAACACAAAATAAACCAATTAAAGGCAGACGCAAATATATTATTAAGCCTGCAATAATTTCAAAAATTATATTTAAAATTTTATCTTTTATTCGGCTAGTACTATTCCATTAATTTAAACTCTTCTAAAATCTAAAACCTGCTTACTTCTTAGCGTCCTTATCCGTTTTTAGTGTCACTTTATCTCCAGAGTTCAGTTCTTTTGATACCGTAGTATAAGGCCCTGTAATGACTACATCTCCTTTTTTAAGTCCAGACAAAACTTCGATATTGGTGTCATCCTGAATTCCAGTTTTAATAATTCTAATTTTAGCTTTGTCACCCACTTTTACAAACACACATTCTAATTTTTTATCACTCTTTGGTGCAGTTTTTTTCTCATCAGATTGAGGATCTTCTACTTTTATTTCCTTAACCGCCGCAGTATCCGATTTTACAACTACTGAACTTATCGGCACAGCCAGTACATTAGTTTTTGTTTTGGTAATAATATCAACCGTTGCTGTCATTCCTGGCCTGAACGGCGAATAAGAAGCTGGATTCCCTTCTAATAGATCCTGATAAGATTCTTTAAGTATTCTTACTTTTACTTTAAAATTAGTTACTTGATCGGCCGTCAAAGCAGAACTCGCGGAATTGGAAATACTCGTAACAATTCCTTGAAACTGCTTTTTTAAGTAAGCGTCAACTTCAACTTTTGCTTCGTCACCCACTTTTATTTTTACAATATCATTTTCATTTACATCAACTTCGACTTCCATATTATTGAGGTTGGCAACTCTTAGTATTTCAGTTCCAGCCATTTGTTGCGTTCCCAATACACGCTCTCCAAGCTCCACGTTAAGCACTGAAATTGTTCCGTCGGCAGGCGCATAAATAGTTGTTCTTCCCAGATTATCCTTAGCTTCATTTACAGTTGCCGAAGCACTTTGAACATTAAAGTAAGCGGTCTGTTTAGCTGCTTTTGCCACTTCAAAAGAGGCAATCGCCTTATCCCAATCGGATCTGGAAATAATTCCTTTTTCAAATAAGGTCTTATTTCTGTCGTAACTAGACCTAGCTTCTTTGAAGGAAGCATCCGCCTGACTCAAACCTGCTTTTGTTCCTGATAAATTAGAAACAGAACGATTGTAACCTGAAGTATATAAATCAGGGTTTATTTTAACCAACAAATCCCCTTTCTTTACAACCTGTCCTTCTTTTACGTTCAAAGAGATAATCTCTCCCGAAACTTCTGATGATATTTTCACTTCAATCTCAGGCTGAATTTTTCCCGTAGCTGAAACTGTTTCAACAATTGTAGTTGCATCAACTTGGGCTATTTCTATTTCCTTTCCTTTATCTTTGTTCCCTATAATTCCTTTTTTTGAAAGGACTATCAATAATGCAATAATCACTACTGCACTACCAATTAATATATAAATTGTTTTTTTTGACATAATAAACTAGTTTTTAATAATTGGAATTCCAAAATAGAACTCTAAAATTTTGATTTTAAAAATATAATCGTACTTCGTTCTAAGAACCTCCGATTGTGCATTAGTAAGTAAGGTTTGTGATTGATTAAAATCAAAAGAGTTCATCAAACCCACATCGTATTTTTCCTTGGCATAATTATAAGCCTCCTGTCTTGACTCTAATGCTACTATTGAAGATTCGTGCGCGTTTAGTGCCCCTTTAGCATCAGTAAATGCAGTATATACATTTCTTTGTAAATCCAAGTCCTGTTGTTCCAAGGCGATTTTTGATTTTTCTAAACTCACTTTAGAACGCTCTACATTGTTTCTGGCCGAAAATCCATTAAAGATGGGAATTGATAATTGGGCCCCAAAAGATTGCCCTTTATTGTCACTAAATTGAGTCCAAAAAGGATCCGGTTTTTGAGTTCCGGTTATAGTACCCGTTACAGGGTCAAATTGTGGAACGTCTGCATATGATACACGACTGTTAAAATTGTAGAACCCCTGAAGAGTCGGCTGAAAAGCGCCTTTCGCTATAGCTACATTTTTCTCTGCAATTTCCAAATTCGTTTTGGCTATTTTTAATTCTGTCCTACCCTCCTTAGCCTTGTCATAAATGGAAGTCGGAGTCTGTGCCATAATGTTATTTTCATCTTTAACATTAGTATCATCAGCCACGTCAAAATTCTCAAAATCCTTTAATTGTAATAATTGAGCCAGACTCAATTTAGAAATCAACAAGGCATTATCAGCAGCTATAACATTTTGGTTGTTTGAAGCTACCGTGGCTTTTATGTCTAATAAATCTCCTCGAGGAATCGACCCTGCTTTAACTAATTCTTCAGAACGGCTATATTGTTTTTCATTAATGGCCAATTGCTCTTTTTGCACTTTTAGATTTTCCTTATTAAAAAGCACTTGTAAAAAAGCATTAGCTATATTCAGCGCAACATCCTCCTGCATTTTTAGCAACTGATATTTCGCAGCAACAATCAAAAGATTAGCTTTGCGAAGGGTATTTTGATTTTGCAATCCTTTATATATATCAACTCCTACATTTGCACCTGCAGAGGTAAATTGTGTTGTTTGATTTCGCAAAAGCCCTGTAGTAATATCCTGATTCAAACCAATATTCCAAGAATGAGAAGCATTAGCATTCAGGGAAGGAAGAAAATTTCCTTTGGCATCTTTTTTATCAATAGCAGCCGTTTTAGAATCTAATTCGGTTTGTTTGATAGAGATATTATTTTGTATGCCATATTTTATGCATTCTTCTAAAGTCCATTTTTTAGATTGTGCCTGAACGGACAATCCAAATAGTACGATAAAAACCATACTGATACAACTATTTTTTTTCATATACTTAGAATGAAAGTGTAGCAAAGGTACTACACAAATTTAACATTTTTTTTAAAACTAAAATTCTTTTTCAGTGGCCCTTTATTGTTTTGGCTCTTCGTTTTTCAATCCTTGATTCCATACTTTTATTTTATCTGACACTTTAATTCCGCTTTTCACCTCTACATAAATTCCATCGCTTACACCCAAAACTAAATTCCTTCTTGCAAATTTTTGAGTTGTGGTTTCTACTTCAACATATGGCTTTTCTGTTTTTTTATCAAACTGAATTAATGATTCTTTTACAGCCAAAACTTTAGTTGCTTTTTCCAAAATAATAGAGGCATTTGCACTCAGTCCTGCCCTAATAAAAGTATCATCTCTATTGGTTAATGAAGCTTTAATTTCAAATTGAATCGCTCCATTCTCTGTTTTTCCTTTTGGTGCGATATATTGTAAAACTGCGTCAAATTTGGTATTCTCAATAGCGCCAACAGTAATTTCAATCGGTAACTTTTCTTTTATTTTACCGACTTCCGATTCATCGATTTTTCCAACAAATATCATACGCCCTACATCGGCAACACTTGCTATTGTTGTCCCTTCATTGAAATTATTACTTTCAATAACCTGATTCCCAACTTTTACCGGAACATCCAAAACCATCCCGTTTACGGTAGACCGAATTAAAGTATTCGCGTAATTCCCAAGTCCTGAAGTCGTTCCTGTTTTCACAATATCAAGATTTTGTTTTGAGGCATTATAATTTTGTTTGGCTTGTTTGTAAGCCAATTGTGCCGCATCAAAATCATTGGCAGAAATTACCCCTTTATCAAATAGTGTTTTCTGTCTTTGATATAATTTTTCCTGATTATCTAAATCAATTTTAGTCGTTTGCACTTGATTTTGGGAATTACTCAAATTAGAAACGTTAGCAACGACTTTGATTTTAGCAATCAAATCACCTGCTTTGATTGTTTCGCCCGCTTTGATATAAACCTGCTCGATGATTCCGGAAATATTAGGTTTGATAAGCACTTCTTCATCCGGGACTATGTTACCTGTTGCAATAGTATTCTTAACAATTGTTTTTATTTCTGCCTTATCAGTTTCAAAAACAATTGGAGATTCCTGATTTTTGGCATACAAATAATACAGCGCACCAAAGAAAACTAGTGCTATAGTAATTAAAACAGTTATGGTTACTCCTTTTTTCATCTTGATTTGTTTAATCGATTATTTTTTTGATTCCTTTTTTATTCTGTTCTTAAAGCGTCTACAGGTTTCACGTTTATGGCTGTTTGCGCTGGAATTAATCCTGCCAATAAACCTGAACCAACCAATATTATTAAAGCGATAAAAACTACCGTCAGATCAACACTCGGATTAGCAAACATCATCCCTTCACTAGGCATCGAAGCCAAGATCACATTTACAATTCCTAATACTCCCGTTGCAGCAGCAATGCCCAGCATTCCAGCTATTATAGTTAAAAAAATTGATTCTGATACTATTTGCGAACGAATTGCCCCTGGTGTTGCCCCTAAAGCTCTTCGAATTCCTATTTCCTTCGTCCGCTCTTTTACAACAATAAGCATGATATTTGAAATTCCAATAACTCCCGAAAGCAACACAAGTGTACCAACAAAATAGGCTATGAATTTCAAAATTAAAAACAAATCTTGCACTTTGCTGAATTCCTGAAATAAATCAAAATTCCCTACGGCTCTTTCATCATCAGGATGTATGGAATGTCTGGATTTAATAAGTTCAATAATACCTGCTTTAAGTTTAGTAATAGATACATTGTCATTTGCCGTTATTGCCATCCAACCTACTCTGTCTCCATAATTAAATGCCTGTTGAAAAGCAGTAAAAGGAACAAAAATATTTTTTTGTTCTGATTCTGAATTTCCATTATTTTGAGCTTTAGAGTTGTAAACTCCAACCACCATGAAATTGACCCCATTCATTTTTATGTAAGTCCCAATAACTTCTTCCGTTTTTTCATATAATTCTGCTATAACACCCTGTCCTATAACGGCCACTTTTCTTTTCAAAAGGATGTCTTGCTGATTGACAAAACGCCCTTTTATAATATCCATGGGTTGCTGCTTAATGAGCTCGGGATAATCGCCATAAATAGTATAAGCGGCAGTTTTAGTTCCTCTTACCACATTATTCGCCCCTTCAAACCCACCTAATTGATTTCTAGGAGAAACATATAATAAATCAGGAAATTTTTGCTTTAAGGCATCAACATCACTATTTTTAAAATCAAACTCCCGGGTTTTTGGTAATCCTTTATAGGGTTTTGACGTAGTTTGCGTCCACATAAACATAGTGTTAGTAGCAATCCCGTCAAATCCTTTTTTTACTCCATTCTCCAGGCCATTACCAGCTGCAAGTAATATTACCAAAATAAAAATTCCCCAAAAAACACCAAACGCCGTCAGAATAGTTCTGAAAACATTAGCAGTCAGCGCTTCTAAAATTTCGTTCCAATTATCTCTGTCAAACATAATTTATTCGTCTCTAAGTGCAACAATGGGTTTTATTTTAGCGGCCCTATATGCCGGAAAGAAACCTGCAATAGCTCCAGCTAATACAAGTAAAATTAAAGTGGTTATTGCCACACTAAAATCAACTTCGGGATTTAGAAAATAATCGCTTTTTACTTGTGGACCAACTAGCTCCAGTAGCGACAAACTTGCCAATAAACCTACAAATCCTGAAATTGAAGTTATAAATATAGATTCGTGCAATATCATTCCGATGATTGATATAGGAGACGCTCCTAATGCTTTTCTGATTCCAATTTCTTTGGTACGCTCTTTCACAATAATTAACATAATATTACTAACACCTACAACTCCGGCAATTATTGTACAAATACCCACCCACCAAAAAAACAAACGTATATACAAATTCAAATCATAGAATTGTTTGGCGTTTTCAACCGAATTATGCACAGTAATGCCACTATCATCATCGGGGGCAATTATATTTTTGCTTTTAAGCAATTGCTTTAATTCGTTTGAAAACTTCGTAGACTGTGCGAGAGCCTCCTCATATGTAGCATTTTTGTTTAACACATAAAACAAATTGCTAATTTTATCACCACCCCCGTAGGTGCGTTGTGTAGTGGTTATTGGTAAGTAAGCACGCGTTTCCTCTCTCTCACCAGCGGGATCAGTAAAAACACCTACTACTTTAAAATTGATATTATTAATAACGATCTGCTGTCCTAACGCTTCTTTATCTTTGAATAAATCTTGCTTTATCTTTAGACCAATGACAGCTACTTTTTCATTATTAAGTAAATCAGTTTTATTAATAAACCTACCTTTTATGATCGTACCATTTTCGATGAAAATATAGTCCGGATATACCCCACGATACTGATAATTTCCTGATTCTTTACCGTACGAAATTAAACCATTCCAGAAATTATAGGTTGACGCTTTTTTTTCCAGTTGATCACCAAATTTTTGGACGGTAATATCATAGTCGCTATTGCGAAATTGTATTTTTCTGCCAGGATTAAGTCCCTTATACTCTCTGGTAGTAGTTCCGGACCATACTTCAATAATACCATCAGCATCACGTTCAAACTGTTTTGAAATACCGTTTTGAAGCCCCTTACCAACCCCTAAAAGAATCACCAAAATAAAAATTCCTGAAGCCACAGAAATACCCGTGAGAAAAGTTCTCAACTTGTTCTTGGCGATAGCCTCAAAAATTTCCTGCCACCGTTCTATATTAAACATAAACTGAAGCTCTGACCTGTTCCACTAATTTATCGTCAATAATCAATCCGTCTTTTAAAACCACATTTCTTTTACACATGGCCGCAATGTCAGGTTCGTGAGTTACGATTAAAACCGTTTTTCCTTCATCATTAATTCCTTGAATCAATTCCATTACTTCATAAGAAGTTTTCGTGTCCAACGCACCAGTAGGCTCATCAGCCAATAATACTTTCGGATTAGATGCCATGGCTCTTGCAATTGCAACACGTTGCTTTTGTCCTCCTGAAAGTTCGTTAGGCAAATGATGGGAATGAGATGCCAGACCTACTTTTTCAAGATAACTCATCGCAATTTCATTCCGTTCCTTTCTCTTGATACCTTGATAATACAACGGCATAGCCACATTATCCAAAGCGCTTTTATAATTTATCAGATTGAATGATTGAAAAACAAAACCAAGAAATTGATTTCGGTATTTTGAAGCAATAGTCTCATTGAGATTTTTAATTGGAACACTGTCTAAAATATAATTCCCCGAATCGGCTTCATCAAGAATTCCCAGAATATTAAGCAACGTTGATTTACCAGAACCAGACGAACCCATAATGGCTACCAATTCTCCTTCTTTGATATTGAAATTAATTCCTTTTAACACATGTAATTCGGAACTTCCCATTTTATAGGATTTATGTAAGTCTTTAATTTCAATCATAACTACGTCTGTTTAAATCAATATTAATTATCCTGCAAATGAAATTGTTATAGAAAACGTTAATACCCTTATGAGGAATTTAATCATAAGACTTAATTGACGTGAAAATGTTACAGTTTAATCCTAAAAAAGAATTGTTTTGTTAATTTTGTTTTCTTAAACTGAAATAAAATGCTGAAATTCTTTTCGATCCTACTTATTCTTGCGCTTACCTTATGGATTTCCGGGTGCTCCACTTCTCAAAAGTTAGCTACATTAAAACCCGAACCGGATGACGCGGTTCCTTTAGTTTATGAAAACATCCCCTCTGTTATTAATTTACCGATTACTATAAAATTAAAGGATATTGAGAATCAAACTAATTCGCTTTTGAATGGTTTAATTTATGAGGACAATACTATTGAAGATGATGACATTGAAATAAAGATTTGGAAGCTGGCTCCAATAACTATCGAAAATGATCACGAAAATTCCGGAGAAAGAATAAAAACAATTTTACCATTGAAAGCTATTGTAAAATACCGAATCGGCACAAAAAAGCTAGGTGTTGACTTATACAACACTAAAGAATTCAACCTTAATGGTGTTGTCACTTTGGTAAGTGATGTGGATTTAATCAATTGGAAGCTAAACACAAAAACCGAGCTTAAATCATTAGATTGGCATGAAAGTCCAACGATGACAGTTTTTGGAAAAAATATGCCCGTCACTTACTTAATTAATCCTGGCATAAAGCTTTTCAAATCGAAAATCGAAAAAAAGATCGATGATGCGATAACAAAATCTATGGACTTTAAACCTACTGTTCTTTCTGCATTAGAAAAAATCTGCACCCCTTTTCAAATGAGTGACGTTTATGAAAGCTGGCTTCGAATTGTCCCTCTTGAAATTTATTCGACAAGCGTCAAATTAAAAAACGACACTTTTATACTGGGAATGGGAATGAAATGCAACATGGAAACATTGTTAGGACGACAACCAGAATCTAAATTTAACAAAAATAAGATCCTTCTGAAACCCGTTCTTAAAATTCCTGAAGAAATAACAGCAAATATTGTTGCCGTTTCTACCTATCAGGAAGCTTCAAAAATAATGACCAAAAATTTCTCCGGACAGGAATTTGGCTCGGGAAATAAAAAAATTAAAGTACAAAGCGTAGCTATTTGGCATAAGAACGGCAAAATGATTATTGCTTTAGATGTCTTGGGATCGGTTGACGGGACTATCTATCTGACTGGTTTTCCACAATATAGTGACAAAACAAAAGAAGTGTTTTTTGACAAACTAGAGTACGCCTTAGACACAAAGAATAAATTAATGCGTACTGCCAACTGGCTTGCTCAAGGATTAATTTTAAAAAAAATACAGCAAAGTTGTCGGTACTCTATAAAACCAAATTTAGACGAAGGCAAACAAAGCATGATGAATTACCTGAAGAATTATTCGCCTATGCCAGGTGTTTATATAAATGGAAAAATGGAAGATATTCAATTCCAAAAAATTGAACTAACCAATCAGGCCATCATTGCTTTTATTAAGGCAAAGGGAGTTGTAAATATAGCAATAGATGGTTTAAAATAAAATGAAAGGAATAATTCTACTTAGACTTATTCTTTTTCATTCTATAAATAGCGTAACCAATACCTGCAACAAGGAGATATGGAACTATCATTAAATAGACAATTCCATCGTTTACCGCTGCTGCTTTTGTTGCATTTCCTTCACTAGTTAATGCAGCACGGCACATAGCACATTGTGCATTTGCAGATCCTGAAAAGAGAATAAAAACTAAAAGAAAAATACAAACTAATAATGTATTACTACTATTTTGAATTACTGGATTCTGATTTTTGGCTTTAGTATACATAATAGGGTGAAATCATTAAGTAAACAACTACTCCGCTAACGGCTACATACAGCCAGATTGGGAAAGTGATTTTAGCAATTTTTTTATGAGTATCAAATCGTTCCGACAAAGCTCTAACATAGGTAATTAAAACCAGCGGAATAATAGCAATGGACAAAATGATGTGTGTAATTAAAATAAAAAAATACACATATCTAATTGTCCCCTCCCCTCCAAATTTGGCAGAATCAGCAGTCATATGATACGCTACATACATAACAAGAAAAGCTACGGACAAAGAAATTGCCGAAGTCATCAATCTTTCATGAAGTACTCTTTTACCCTTTTTTATAGCAACAACTGCAGCAATTAAAACAAGAGCTGTCAACCCATTGACAGTTGCGTAAATTGGAGGCAAAAAGGAAAGAGGCTCAACATTGTATCCAAAATCTTTAAGCTTCACGCCAAATAAAATCGCAACTACAACCGGAATTACAATCGACACAATGATTATAAACTTATTGAATTTCTGTTCTAATGAATTGTCTTTCATTTTATTCTTCTAATAATATATTGATATCCTGCTGTATGTTTCGTACACCTTTTTTATCTAAACCATCATAATACAAAATAGGATTTCCAAAATCATCCTTTCGGCAACGAATATATCCATTTTTATCAATTAAGGCAAATAATCCCGAATGCTCAAACCCCCCTGTAACCTTAGCATTTTCACCCGCATAAAGATTAAATCCCTTATTGGCTAAATCAAAAATATACGCTTTATCTCCTGTCAGAAAATTCCAATTTGAAGACTTAACACCTAAAAGAGCAGCATGCTTTTTTAATACTTCCGGCGTGTCATGTAAAGGATCGATCGTAATAGAAACAATCCCGAAATTAGGATTCCCAAAAAAACTCTTTTCTATAGCCAACATACTCTCATTCATTTTCGGGCAAATTGTTGGGCAAGTTGAAAAGAAAAATTCCAAAACGTACACTTTCCCTTTGTAGGTCTCATTAGTTATCGTTTTATTATTCTGATTTTCTAATACGAATTTTGGTGCCGGACCAATCTTGACTAATTTCTCAGCGCCTTTACGCACCGAATTGACTTTATCAAGTCGATCCCCTTTTACAACTTCGTTGTTCTGAATTTTATCAATTATTTTGGGCAGCGCATAAATTCCGAAAATCAATATAATAAATGAAATTCCTATGTATGATTTATTTTTAAGCATAAACTAAAAATTAAATTTTTCTGGTGGCATTATTGTTTTTTTTAAGAGCAGCGCGATATTCATAAAGAATAACTTTAAAATCATCTAACATTTCATTACTTAACTCTGCAGGATGAAACGTATTATAGCCTTCTTTATATTCTTTTACCAATTTCCTTCCTCTAAGATTTCTTTCTTTATCAATTATATATACATTTGGTGTCCCTAAATTTTTATCTAATTTCCCTACCAGTTTTAACTGATCATAATACGCATTTATTTCTTGCGGAGAGGTGAAAAGAAAATGCCATTGGGATACATCGGTAAAAGCGGCTAAAGCATCAATCACTTTTTTAGCATCATTTTCAGTCCCAATAGGACAAATCACGACAAATTGCAAATCTTTGAAATCATGATACCTTTGATAAATTTTTTGATTTAGATTGAAAAAATTTCCTCTGTTTTTTAAAAGTTCTGTGCCCGAGAAACCAAGAATAGTGACTTTCCCGTCCAAACTGATTTTTTTTCCATCTAAAGATTGCCAATTACCAAAATCAGTGGTTTTTGGAGTTATGATAGGTAATTTAGTAAAACTATTGACACCAGATGCAAAAAAAAGATAGGCAACAATAGGTAAAATAAAAAGGACAAATAGAACAATATTTTTTTTCATTTCAATGATAAAATTTAAAGTACAAAAATAAAAAAAGGTACGCAATGCGTACCCTTTTTTTGAATTAATATCTTGTTAAAAATTCCATTTAATAGTGGAATTCTTAAAAACCTCATAAATATAATTCCCTTCGGTCAAAAGAATGAAGAGCAAATATAATATCAGAAAAATTACTGGGTAAACAACTGCACTTTTTAAAGTACTTTTTTCTCCTTCCATGTGCATAAAAGCCCATACAATATAGTATGCCTTAAAAATGGTAAGAGCATAAAATATCCAATTAAGTAAATTCATACTTAAAAAATTGTTCATGTTAAGAAAATCTGGTTTCAAAATACCAAGATAAACTTCTATTATTGTTACGGCAGACAATATTCCGAAAACTTTCCAGATTCTACCTGTATTAGATACGTGTTCGTGTGACATGATAATTACTTTTTGAAATTAAACGAGATAGAAAACTGTAAATACAAATACCCAAACTAAATCAACAAAGTGCCAGTAAAGCCCCACTTTCTCTACCATTTCATAGCTTTTTCTTTTTTCGTAAGTTCCAACTAATACATTAAAAAATATAATGATATTTATTATTACTCCTGAAAATACGTGAAAACCGTGAAACCCTGTTATAAAGAAAAAGAAATCGGCGAATAATTTACTTCCGTATTCGTTTCTAGTTAAGTTAGCACCTTCTACTACATAGCTGGCCTGACTCAATCTCAATTCAGATTCTTCTCTCGAAAGAACTGTTTTTCGTTTTTCTTTGGTTATCACCTCAGTTCTGATCAAAAGATCAGGATGTGCTTTGAAACCTGCTTGAACTTCAGCTACAGAATAAGAAGGCAACGCCGACTCACTCATAAACCAATTTCCCGTATTTCGAGTCAATCGTTCTCTTTCTTCCGGTAAAGCCGCTGCAAAATCAGCAAGAGCTACTCGATGCCCTTCCTTATCAACAAACTGAAGTAAACTACCTCCTTTTGTTTCAATTGCACCATACTCTCCCTTTATAAAATTTTTCCATTCCCAAGCTTGAGATCCAACGAAAATCAAACCTCCGATAATGGTTAAAAACATATAAATAACAACTTTATTTTTTTTCATTTGATGACCTGCATCAACAGCCAAAACCATTGTTACTGATGAAAAAATCAAAATAAAAGTCATTAATGCCACATAATACATTGGAGCAGATACGCCATGCATAAATGGAAAGTGAGTAAACACTTCATCGGCCAAAGGCCATGTTTCAATAAATTTAAATCTAGAAAAACCATACGCCGCTAGAAATCCAGAGAACGTTAAGGCATCTGATACGATAAAAAACCACATCATTAATTTGCCATAACTTGCTCCCATTGGCTCATTGCCGCCTCCCCAAGTTTTTTCTTCACTATTTGCAGTAGTAACTGTCGCTTCCATAAAAGTTATTCGTTAAAAAGTTCCCAAATTTACGTTTTTTTCTTATTTAAAGAAATATAAAAACAAAAACAAATAAACCCATAATAGATCAAGAAAGTGCCAGTACATTGCACCTAGTTCTATTCCAAGGGTTTGAGTTGAATTGTATTTTTGTTTAAAATGATTATAAATTATAATTAGCAGTGAAATTACCCCACCAGCAAGATGAATCATGTGCACAACCGTTACAACATACAAAAAAGTCGTTGTGATTGAGCTTCCACTTCCAGTGAAATAATAGCCGTTTTCCACTATCTGTCCAAAACCTACAAATTGTAAAATTACAAATAATATCCCCAATACCAAAGTAGCAAAAAGAAATTTAGTAGTTGCATTTTGATTGTCTTTTTGAATGGCTTTTTTAGCCAAATGAAACATCACACTACACCCTATTATTGCTAAAGTACTATAATAAAATGCTGTCGGTAATTGAAAATCCTTTAACCAGTCGGCTCTGGATTTACTCACTACGAATGCACTTGTAAGTCCTGCAAACATCATGGTCATACTAGCCATCGCAAATAACAGTATCAATTTGTATGATCGCGCTGTTCTAGACTTATGTTCGTCTGTTGTCATTGTCATTTCCATAATTATCTTAAAAATTTATCAAATATATAAACTAATTGCAACAATGTTATATAAGAAACACTTACCAGCATCAGGGTCCTAGCTGCTTTTGCAGTTCTTACCTTATACAATTGCACTGCATAATAAAGCATCCAAATACCTAGTAAAAATACAATTATTGCTGTTACCGGAGTAATATACAAACGCCCCGTATAACCAAAAACGGGTATTAGCGAAGCTATAATAAGCCAAACCGTATATAAAATTATTTGTAAAGCCGTTCCTTTATCTTTTTTTCCAGTAGGCAACATAAAGAAACCTGCTTTTTCATAATCTTCATATAAAAACCAGCCAATAGCCCAAAAATGTGGGAATTGCCAAAAAAACTGTATTAAAAATAATGTTCCTGCTTCTATTCCAAACTCTCCTGTTGCAGCAACCCAACCTAACATAAAAGGAATTGCTCCTGGAAAGGCGCCTACAAAAACAGACAAGGATGTCATAGTTTTTAATGGCGTATAAACACTGGTATAAAGGAATATCGAAATCGCACCAAACATGGCCGTTTTAGGGTTAATTGTATAAAGTAGAACGATTCCAATAACAGTAAGAAGACTAGCAATAATCAAAGCTGTACTTTGAGACATTCTCCCTGCAGGAACGGGACGATTTTTCGTTCGATCCATCAAAGCATCTAAATCTTTTTCAATAACCTGATTAAAAGCATTAGAAGCGCCCACCATACAATAGCCACCAATGGCTAATTTCAACAATGTCATCCAACTAAAAGAGTGAATGTCAAAAATCCCAAGCATAAAACCCGCAATAGACGAAAACACAACGCTAACAGCTAGTCGCGCTTTAGTTATTTCGCGGAAATCAATATAAATAGATTTTAATGAAAGGGAATTTTGTGTTGCGTCCAATGCTACTGTTTATTTGCTTTGTAAAAACTTTTGCAAAAGTAGGGTATCAAAAGGGATTTGGCAAAAAACAATTCATAAAAAAGCTTTTTTAAAAATATAATAAAAACTAATAATCAAAATACCAATTAAAAACATCGGAACGTATCCCTAAAGTAAACCAATTTGTACTTTCATTGAAAGTAGTTGCTGTATTTTTATTCGGATCAAAACTTCGATAAATATAACTTCCAAAAACTTTTAGATTAGTTACTGGATTTATCAAATAACCTGCCTGAATATCTGTAATAAAAACAGCCGTTTTATTTCCCTGCCCTACTTTCACACCACTATCGAAAGCTCTATTTTCGTCGTAATCTTTATAAATATTCCCTCCGTAATTATAGCTGTCTTCCGCAGTATCAAAATCCAATCCACGGGTTCCCACAGTAATTTTTGCATCAGCAAAATACCTGTCTTTATGATAACGGACTATGGCAATAAACTCCTTGAAATTTCCTCCCCATTGATGTCCTATGCTCTGGTTATTATGACCATAATTTGTAATTGGAACACTATGCGAATACAAATAAGGTCGGACGTGATTGTATTCTAGCTGCATTAATAAGTCATCTACTTTAAAAGCATTATAATACTTAACTCCTAATTGATAACCGTATTTATTTTTCCAACTGTTATCCCTTGCTTTAATATCTCCAAGAGAAAATTCATCAAGAATAAATTGTCCGTATAGATTTATTTGATTATTCCATTTGTATTTATAGGTCAACCCTAAAACCGCATTTCCAGTTCTGGCAGAAGAAGCAAATTCAACGGAACGATAAAAAATAATTGGATTTACAAAACTCACATCAAATCCTCTATCATTCGTATTGGTCCAGATTACAGATTCAAAGAAACCAAGATTCAATTTATTCGATACATTCCAACTTAAGTAATGATTTGCCATAAACTTTGTTGCATAGGTTCTTTCAAGTGTTACCTCAGGTCGAACATCTTTCAGCCACATGTAAGTATTAGTATATTTTATTTTCCAAAAATTAGTATTTAATTTAAAATAGGGATACGGACTCGCGGCATCACTTTCCAATAAAGAACGATATCCATCTCCAATAAAATTTCTTCCATAACCCAATTGCAAGTCAAAATATTTACTTGGCGTAAAGGTTATATTGGCTTCCGCCAAAGGAAAATCATACGCATCAGTTTTGAAATCTTTAGCAATTCCCATACCCGGAATAATCGCAGGATTCCCACCTGCAGGCTTTATCGATTCTGCATAACGATTAAAATAATCTGCAAATCGCCCCTGACTTTCAAAAACTGTAGTGGTAAAATTAAGCTGCTTCCCTAATCCACCACGAAAATTGATTGCCCGCGTATTTACATAAGTATAATTCGCTTTTGTTTGAGATGCTTTTCCAACCTGCAAATCCAATATAGGATTTAACGTAAACCAATATCCATCACCTTGAATTTCAACCGTATTTTCATTCCATAATTTTCTAGCCCACCAGCCAGAAACATTCTTCCTAAGTTTATTGTTTACCGCTTTAAGATCATAATACTTTGAAACTTCGGCATAAGTATAAGGTTTTGATGCAGTATGATTATTACTGCCAACTTGATTTAAAGAAGCGTCAAATTGAGCATAATAACTGTGTGAAAAAGGAATATTCAAATGACTTTCAAACTCTGGATTATTAAACTTTTTATAAACGATACTATCTAATTCCGTAAGTTGTTTTGTTTTATTTGGCAAAATTTCTGCGCGAGCAAGTGCTTCTGAAGCCAGTTGCTTCGGACTTCTTAACGGAATAGCAATTGCTATTGTATATTTGGAATAGGTTGGCTTCCCGTTATAAGTTGACGGTTTTATTTTAGGAAATACGCCAAAAACCCGTTTAGTTTCTTTTATTAACTCTTCATCAATGGCATTAACATAAATCACTTTAAAAACACCGTTACTATCTACTTCAAAAAGAACCTCTACACTTCCCTTAAAATTATTTTGTTTAAGATTTTCATGAACTTCAAAATTTTGAAACACAAAATTTTGAACTTGATAATAAAAACAATTTTCTAATTCCTTAGATTGCAAGTTTTCACAATTCAAAAAAACAGGAAATCGTTCGGCCGATGCAGCTGACTGTATTGCGCTATTATTTATTTCTTGCGAATAAATAAAAAAGGAATAAAATGATAAAAGTAATGTTGACAAACCTTTTTTCATGCTTTTTTCTTTGTGAATTTAGTAATCAGTTTGTGAATTTTGCCCATTTGCAATTGCTTTTGCTCCCGATGTTCCGATCCGTTTTACTCCTAATCGAATCATTTCAACAGCCTCTTCATAAGTCCTTACTCCACCTGCCGCTTTTACAGGAAGCGGCGAAGCATTTTCCAACATAATAATAATCGAGTGAATTGTCGCACCATTTGGTAAATTATTTTCTGTTTTGTAAAAGCCTGTTGATGACTTTACAAAAACCGATTGATACAATTCTTCTTTAAAATTTGAAATAACACTATTTTTTATCAAGGCAGACAATTGTATAATCTGTTTATCATCAAGTGCTGCCACTTCAATAATCCACTTTACGACCTTATTATTTTCAAGTCCCAAAAGTGTACATTTCAAAATCTCTTCTTTAACCAAATCAACATCTCCTTTTTTAAATGCCTGGTAATTACAAACGAAATCCAAATCATCAGCTCCATCTTCAATCGCCTGAATCGCTTCTGAAAGTTTTTCATTTACACTTGACTTCCCTTCCGGAAAATCAATCACGGTCCCTATTTGTAAATTAGAATTGGCGTCGACAATCATTTTTTTTGCCATAGAAACCATATTCGGCCGAATCATGATCAGCTTAAAATGCTCATCTATGCCTTCCTGAATGAATTCTTTAACAACACTAATTGTATCAGCTTCACTAAGACCTGCTTGCGATGCCGTTTTTAAATAAGTAGAATCTAAATATTGTTTAATATTCATTTTTCTTATGATTTCATGATATCATTAAAGTCTATTAGCAAAAATACATTTTAAATTCACATTTAATTACTATTAGTGACTACTTCGTAAAGATGCAATGTTATTTTATAAATTATTGATTGTAAAAAAAAATAAATTCTTTTTGTACTATAAAAAAATCCCACCGAAGTGGGATTGTAATCCATATCAAACTTTATTTAAATTAGCGTACTTATTAAAAAACAGAAGCAAACAAACAGCGAGAGTTGTTCCTGATGAATTTGCTAACACATCCAATAAATCTCCCTTCCTAGTTTTTGTAAATAACTCCTGTGCTATTTCAATCCCTATTCCAAAAAAAACAGAAATCAAAAATGCCGCTAACAAAGGCTTAAAAATATTTGAACTATTTAAATGCTTCTTAAAAAACAAAAACCAAAGAGATGTTAACACTAAATGAAAAAACGCATGAACAATTTTATCTAAATTTGAAATACGAACAACAGGAATAGCGCTTGATTTTACTAAACAAAAAAAAACTATTATTCCAGTCCAAGATAAAGCTGTCCAAAAATAGAATTGTTTAGGCACCAATAAGCTCTTTGTATGATTCACTTGAAAGCAATGAATCAATTTCTGCTTCGTTTGAAATTTTTATTTTTATCATCCATCCCGCTCCATAGGGATCAGAATTTACACTTTCCGGTGTGTTTTCCAAAGCGTCATTAAACTCGATAATTTCACCTGATAATGGAAGAAACAAATCAGAAACGGTTTTTACCGCTTCAACAGTTCCAAAAACCTCATCTTTTTCTAAAGTCTGATCTAAAGTTTCCACTTCAACATATACGATATCCCCTAATTCTTTTTGTGCAAAATCAGTAATTCCAACGGTTGCGATATCGCCGTCAATACTAATCCATTCATGATCTTTAGTGTACTTTAAATTTGCTGGTATGTTCATATAAATACTAATTGATAATTATTAATTGTTAATCGAAATTTTATGTGACAAATGTAACAATCTCAATTCAAATCTTGTTTAGATTTTAAAAAAATTAATTCCCAAAATTATAACGCATCGTAAATCCAGATCTAATATTTGTTAAAGGAAAAGTAGTTGATATTACTGCTTTCGAAAATGAATGGTCATAATAGAAAATCGCAGTCAAATTTTTACTAAAAGCATAATCAGCGGTAATCTTTAAAGACCAAATATTTTGCCCTCCCGCCAATTGATTGTTATCATAATCTAAATATCTGACAATCGTTTGATTATTTCGATAGGAAAGATCTCCTTTCAAGTTAATATCGCTTTTTATAATTCCCGTTGGGTTGTCCGCCAATCTGGAAGAGAAAATCACATCTTTAAATCGATAGCCAAGCCCTACAATATATTCAACTCCTTTTACTTCTGTCAATAGATTATTGTCAAAACTCATTGATAGCGCTCTGTCTCTTTTTATTTCTGTAAGTACTTTTAATGAACTTTTCAATTCAAAATCCATTCTTATAAGGGGACTGAATTGCTCCACTAAATTGATGTTCGACATAATCGTTCTATTGAAAAAATTACCGCTTGCATCAACGCCGTTCGGTGTTTTATCATACTCAAAATTAGACCTAAACGCATTAATGGTGTAGGAAGCCCGATAATTGTGTTGCATGGAAAAGCGTTTGAAATTCTTTTTAAAAAAAGCATAACGCATCAGTCCATTGTATTTTACAGCCCAGTTTGGTATTGGAAAATTCCTAAAAATTCCAAGTGAAACATCTGACGCGTTAGATCCCGAGTAAGCTGCTAAAAAAGCAGGCAACAATACTGCCTGGTTATTTTTACCATACCCTAACGGAAAGCCTTCAGCATCAAGATTTGCCGGATTATTGATATCTATCCCACGTTGCGTTGCCAACCGATTAGCAACTGCAAGTCTATTATTTCTAAAATCTTCAAAAGCAGCAGATTCATTTTCATCACTGGTTGAAAAAGATGTTTTAATTAAAACCGTAGAGATCGAAAAAAGACCGTAACTGTATGGTGATCGTGAATTATATTGTCCATCGGTAACATCATATTGTTCTGAAAAGTTTTTGGAATAGGCTCTGTCCAATGATAAATCAACTTTTAAATCTGGTAACAAATCCACATTAGCTGTAGCTTTAAATAACCTATTGATAACTTGTGAGTAATTTTGATTAAAATCAGGGTAATTGGTAAGCCATCCGTTCTTAGCAGCTTCATATCGAACGTCATCCTGACTTCCAAAAATAAACCCTAAAGAAGGTCTTGATGAACCCAGGAATCCTACACCCGGTGTGTATCCTGGCAGAATTGTACCACTGTTTTCAGTGTAATTCATTTGAACATTTTTAATGCTCGTTAAAACCCCAATCAAACCATCTACAAACTCATTGCTTTTTGCAATTTGCTGTGTATTAGTATTCACAATTTTTTCCCCAGGTTTTGGAGCAGCAGTTTTAGGTTTAACTGCTGGTTTATTTGTGTTTTTTGTTAAGCCCAAATACTTATAAAACGCATCCATATTGAATGTCCCATTCAAAATATGTGAACTTGCATTTTGAACCGTATTCCCTAAATTATAGCTATTTCCTTCTATTTCTATTTGAGACAAAGCATTAGAGGAACGCTGCCAGCTGTAATCCCCTGTATACGAATAGTTCGCTTTAATAAAACTAAACATTGGAATTTTATTAATGGGTATTTCATAATTCACAACCAATTGTTGCATGTGCTGATTAGGATCTCCCATATCCCAATAACTATCCCATATCGTAAAACTATCGATAGGCTCATTGTCTTCGTTCAAATAGCTTTTTACGATATTACTGGAAGAAGCTGTATAATTCAATTTTAAGGCCTTTGTCAAATTATAATTAAAACCATACTGATAATTGAATGCAAAATTTCTTCGGTACAATGGATCTAAACCAATTCCTTCTACATCAACTTGTCTAAATTGCTGACGATTGTACTGTCTGATAATATTAGTATTAAAAGAAATATTCGAAGGCAGGTAATTAAAGTTGAAATCACTCAGTAATTTCCAATAATCACTTTTTTTCATGAAAGCTGTTTTCTTGAACGGCTCGACAGGTTTTGGCTGAAAACTATACGCATAATCAACAGATGAATTTGCCTGCTGATCAACATAATCCTCTATTTCAAAATCATGTCGCTCTACCTGGTTAAAAGACTGTGAGAAAGTGAAGTTCTCAGGGTCATAAACACGTTGTTTCTGCTCTGGACTTCTTTCCTTTCTAACCCCGATAAAATTGATGCTTTGTCGTTTCGTATAATCAATAGCTCTTCTTTCAATATTCTCTTTTTCGGCTTGGTCAGTGGTATTTGCCAGCAACTGTTTTAATTTGATGTCCTGATTAAAAGGATCATATTCTGGAGTAATGGTTTCTTCTCCAATGGCATAATTAAACGGCAGATTAATACCCCATTTTGGAGGCAATAATTTCCCCAAATTGACATTAGTTACTATATTATATTGTTTAGTATCCTCACGATTTCTTTCATTTGGGCCTTCTTCTAATGCTCCAAAACCAATCGTACTTTTTTTACCTGTGGCAGAAACTGTAGCAAAATCAGCAAAATTTGAATCTACATTTAACACGGCGGCCATCCCGCCTTGATTATCCATATCGGCTAAACGCAATTCATTGAACCAAACTTCTCCTTTAACATCTTGATGGGTTTCGTTACTTTTTACACCAACCATTAATGTTCGGGCCAAACCAAAATTAGGATTTCCTTTTATACCCAATCTCAGTTTGTTATTTTTATTCGCCAAAGAAGGATCTAGTTCCTCTTCGTTTTGATAATAAATGCCATCCAATGGAAGTGTGCTTGGGTCAATGCTCATAGCCAGAATCTTCAATTTGGTCAATAATGCCAGTGACAAATCTATTTCATTATCTTCAGGCCAGACTGCTTCGGCACTTAAAGCAGCACAATCAGTACTAGACGCTGAAGAAGGAACCGTAACTTTTAAGGGGATTTCTATTTGATAAAAATTCTGTGTGAAATCATTTCCAAAACGAATAAAACCTACCATTTGATTATCCCGAAGCGCAATTTCATTTGGCAAAGATTCGGCATGTAAAAACATTTTCAATTTTTTAAACTGACGCATGTCTATACTTACATTTTTAAAAACAGCTCTTGAATCTTCTGGCTCTAATCCATCACCAGACACCCTTAAAGACAAAGATTGTTCATTCTGGTTGATAACAGTATTATTGTTGTACAACTGTTCTCTAACCACCCCTGGAGGAGTGATGTAATTCACAGGGCATCTTTCATTATTTTCCTGAACATTCACAGCTAACACATCTAAAGTAGTTTCGTCATCAGCAACATTCGTATCATTAAAATCAAGTGTATTGGCATATCTTCTCCATTCTCCTCTTACCAAATCCAGCGCTCCAAAACGAACTGTTACCTGATCATTAAAACCCGTCATAAACATTCTCATGAAACGAATTGATCTAAAATCGGAGATATTTCCAATAGTGTTTTCCGGTTGCGAAACAGGTATTTTAAACTGAATCCACCTTGCGTCAGTAATCGCCCCATTTGCCAACGTAACTTGGGTACTTCTTATATCAGTAATGTAATTTTGTCCGATACTCATATTAGGCTTAACATCAATACTATACTCATAATACGCATTGATTGTATTCATAGTGTTATCTCTATTAATATCTTCGACATCAGGCACCGTAGAAGAACCTCGATTAGGATCGTTAATATCAACAGCGGAGTTTCCATCTACACCATTGTACATTTTATATCGGTCAATAACATTCCCTGAAGCATTTAAATAATAGGTATAGTCATCTGCTGCAGGATCAGCTTCTGACGCAAAATTACTGTAAACCACACCTTCTTTGGCATTATCCAAACCATCTAAACCCACATCCTGGTTAGTTCTATTATCGGCATTGGCATCAAAAGCATAAATTAAAGATTGTGATGCAGGCACATCTCCCCAAATCGATTGTGGATTCGCTACTATTTGATCTGGGCCAAGTCCGTTTTCATATTGTTTTCTTCCATCTTTTAATACATCCTCAGAGACTTCACCTAAATTAAAGTAAATTTTACCCGTGTTTGATTGCGGTATTTCACCGCTACCTACATAAGGATCTAATATCCAAAACTGAATATATTCTACATTTCCTTGTTCGAAATTAGTAGAATTTAAAGACCTCATTATCCCTCCAAAATTATCTGTCGGATTTGTAGACACATTCAAACTATTATTATAAGGTCCCCTGTCAGAAGGATAATAACTTAAATCCAATGTATTAACAACTTGGGATTGTCCTTGTGCAATATCTGTTAAAGGATAAAGTTCTTCACTGAAAATTCTTCTGGTAGTATTAAAAGACAATTCTTCATTTGAAATTCCAGATGGCTTTTGAGTATAAAACAAAGGATCTATGGAGTACCATGACAACTTAGCCCTTTTAAAACCATAGCTCAAATCGTTAGCGCTTGCATTAAAGTCATAAGTGCTTCTGGCATTTTTCTCCGGAGTTGATGACAAACTCCAAGAATACGGAGAACGCATATCGATGGTCGATTGCGAACCTTCAAAATCATCTACGTAAATAGTTGACTCTCCTTCAAAACGATCTGCTTTTGGGGAATCCGGTTTCAAAAATGCAATTTCTCCTCTCACAGAAAGATTAGAAGGCACATCGGTATCTAGATTAGGCAATTTATTCACTAATCGGGTTAAGAAGGGAACTTCAGTAGAAAAATTGGAATTAAATCCATAAATAGTATTATTTACAGATTCCTGACCAAAACTGGATTTTTGGGTAAATGGTCTTTCAGTCATTTTTAAAAAAGTCGCTCCAACCAGAAAATTATCAGAAATTTTATGCTCTACATTGACACCCATAAACCGTCTGGTTTGCTGACCAAAAATTGAATTATTTTCCAACGAAACTTCAATAGGCGTATTGGAAGCTTGAAGAGATGGATCTAGAATCTGAACTCTTCCCAATTGATAATTCACACTATAATCAACTCCTTCTACCAGAACTCGTCCTCCGGCAGTAACTACAACTGAACCTCGGGGAACATTGAAAGCACCAATAGGTATTCCGTCACCACCAGTGGATTTGTATTTTCCTCTTAATAGGAATTTATTCTTTTCACTATCTTGTAAAGCCCCGGATTGTGTATTACGATACATGTTTCTGAACACATATTTTTTTTGATTAAGATTATACGTATTTACATCATTGTAAAGTTCTCCTGAACCTGTGTTTGACAATTTAGAGAACAGGAGTTCTCCAAATGGCTCTTTAGTTGTAAATATTATTCTACCGTTTTGAGCATCTATTGTCAAGCCTTGCATAAAATCAAAAAAACCATCCCCGCCCGCTTGTGGATCATTATTGTAATTCAGTTTGTCTAAATTAAACACTTTAAGCAAAGGTGTTTCAGCGACTTCATTTTCTCTTGAAGGATTTGCTGGAAAAGGGCTTCCTGGAACTTCAGTAATATAATTTAAAGCAGACGGATCCGTATAAAGAATATTAAATCTGAAATCTTCCTGTTTCACTTGATAAGCCCCTGGAATCTGATAAATATTTTTCATCATTAGGTTCCAAACCGGATTTTTGACATTGGTCAAATTACTTTTCAGCATTTTCAATATCAAACTCTGCGTAATAATTGCCTGATTTGATGTGTTAGTATTTCCTGTTACAACAGTTGCATCTACACCGTCATTACCAAATTCACCAACCTGATAAACTTTATCTCCAATTGTATATTGATAGGCAACAGCTAAAACCTCATCATTAGCGAGTCGTTGCTGTAATGAGATATACCCTAATTGAGTATTAAAAGTATACTCATTAGGATTCAATTTTCTAGCATTTTCCAATTTAGAATAGTCCTGACCTTCACTTACTGTAACATTAAATCCAGAACTTGAAGTTACAATTTCACGAATATTATTGTTTAGCAAACCACTTCCGGCAGCGATTTGTGCAGGATCGTAATCATTATTTGAATTGTCAGAAGGAGAATCTACCTGATTGTTAAATATCCCGGTTGAAGGATCCAACACAACCACTTCATTATCTGCTAAACCTGTTAATTGCCCTTCCCCTAAATCCTGAAGCGCGATAATATTTCTTAGATTGTTGTTGGTCGTATTTACACGATTCTGTTTGTTGGTAACCCAAATCTCCAATCTTGAAATCTGAACTCTGCTATCAATAAAAGGATAATTTTTTAAGGATGCATCGTATCTGTTTCTAAAATATTGTGACAAGAAAAAGTGTCTGTCATTATCATAATCCAGCGCATACATATCGAAGTCCTGAATTGTTCCTCCTCCTTGCGCAATTAAACTTTTAGTTTGGGACTTCTGTTCCGAAAATATACCTGTGACAGTAGTTTTACCAAATTGTAATTGTGTTTTCACACCAAATAAACTTTGCGCGCCTCTAATCAGCGAGCTATTCAAAGGCATACTTACATTCCCCACTTCAATTTTTTGAATAATATCATCTTCTGAAGGAGCATATTCCAACTTCATAAGATTTTGAAAAGCAAATGTTGACTGGGTATCGTAATTAGCATTTACATTGAGTCGCGTTCCGACTTTTCCCATTAAGCTCATACTTATTCTTTGATCAAAATCGAAAGAAAGATTCGATCGGTTTCTTGGCGAAAACGAAGGGTTATCTTGTTTTGTATAACGCATTCCCAAATCCAGTTCAATAGATCCAGTTGGTTTTACATCGATGGTATTGCTTCCGAAAATGGATTCAAAAAGTCCTGATTTCACATAATACCTAGGTAATAAATCTTTCTTAGCTGCTGCACTACCTTCTTTTTTTCCGTCTATAGCATCTACTTTTTTCTTGAAATAATCTCGCATAGATTCTTTCAAGACCAAGCTTTCATACTCTTTTGGAGTTAAAATAATAGGATAGTTAACAGAAAACCCATCTACAGAATTGGTATAAATATACCTATCGGTAATAGGGTCATATGTATAAGCAGAGAGAACACTTTGAGGATCTTTTAACTGGACTTTCCCTGTAGAGAAACCAGTTACAGTTGTATCCTGAGCGGCTGGTGTTACCTGAGCTTGCGATACAAAACCACAAAATATGACTAGCAAAAAAATACAAATTTTATGCATATAATCCGTGTTTTGAGTACCTTTTATAAGTTCTTTAAAGCTTTCTTAATAATCGATTCAACAGAAGCATCTGGATCCTCTTTTACAATTTTTTCTACAATTCGTTCTGAAGTTTTTCGAACAAAACCTAACACCTCCAAAGCAGATAACGCTTCATCTCGATTTGTATTGCTTTGCGACATAGAAACTTCATCTAAATCATACAATTTCAATACTTTTTCTTTCAAATCAAGTATTACTCTTTGTGCCGTTTTACTACCAATTCCTTTTATAGATTGAATTGTCATTACATCACCTGATGCAATAGCATTTGTAATTTGTTTTGGGTCTAATGATGATAGCATTGTTCTGGCAATGCTAGCCCCAATACCTGAAACTGATAATAATAATTTAAAAATCTCTCTTTCAGATTTTTCTACAAAACCAAATAAAGTATGCGCATCTTCTTTTATTTGAAGATGCGTATACAATTTTATAAAGTCAGTATTGGGAAGCAAAGAGTAAGTATGTAAGGATATATTTACATGATATCCCACACCTCCACAATCAATAACTACCTGTGTCGGTGTCTTTTCTACTAATTTCCCCTGTATATGTGCAATCATTTTCTATAATATATGTTACCAAATATAATAAAATTAGCACATAATTTTACTAAATTCATCTATTTAAATGCAGTTCATCGTCAAAAAAACACTAACTGACATTTGTTTTTTTCTTCTCTTTTTCTTGTGCATCAATCACTGCAATAGCAGCCATATTGACCATTTCTTCTACACTTGCACCAAGTTGAAATATGTGAACGGGTTTTCCCATTCCTAACATGATTGGTCCTATTGAATCCACCTTATTCAGTTCTTTCAAAAGTTTATAGGTAATATTAGCAGATTCAAGATTAGGAAAAATTAGGGTATTTACTTTTTTACCCGCTAGTTTAGAAAATGGAAACTTTTCTTTTAACATTTCTGGATTCAAAGCAAAATCAGCTTGAATTTCTCCATCAATAACCATATCAGAATGGTTTGCATGCAAATAAGCGACTGCTTCTCTAACCTTTGCAGCACTTTCATTTGTTGAAGAACCAAAATTAGAATACGATATCATTGCAATTACCGGTTCTACTCCAAACATTTTGGCAGTTTTAGCAGTCATAATAGCAATTTTAGCTAAATCATCTGCGGAAGGGTTTATATTTATAGCGGTATCCGATAAAAACATAGGACCACGACTGGTCATCATCATATTTGTAGTTGCAACTAGAGAAGCGCCATGCGCTTTTTCAATAAGTTGCAGCATTGGTTTTACAACGGAAGGATAACTTCTGGAATGCCCTGTTACCAATGCATCTGCTTCACCTTCATTAACCATCATGGCAGCAAAATAATTTCTTTCACGCATTAATTTCTGAGCATCCAATAAAGAAATACCACGTCTTTGTCTGGCTTTCCAATAGGTTTTGGCAAACTTATTTCTTCTAGACTCTTCTTCCTTAATTTTTGGATCTATAATTTCAACATCGGCATCAAAGCCTAATTCTTCTTTTAATTCTAAAATAATTTCTTTGTTCCCCAATAAAATTGGAAAACCTATCCCTTCTTCTAATACAATTTGAGCAGCTTTAAGGACATCTAAATGATCCGCTTCTGCAAAGACAATCCTTTTCGGATCCATTTTAGCTCTATTGGTAATCAATCTAACCATCTTGTTATCATTACCCAAACGATCCAGAAGCTCCTCTTCATACTTTTTCCAATCTGTAATAGGATTTAATGCTACACCTGAATCCATAGCCGCTTTTGCAACAGCAGGTGCTACAATAGTTATCAATCTTGGATCAAATGGCTTAGGAATAATATATTCTTTTCCAAAAACCAACTTAGTGGCTCCATAAGCTACATTTACTTGTTCGGGAACTGATTCTTTTGCCAACAAAGCCAACGCTCTCACCGCTGCCATCTTCATCGCTTCGTTTATTTTGGTTGCACGTACATCAAGCGCTCCTCTAAAAATATAAGGAAATCCAAGAACGTTATTTACCTGATTAGGAAAATCAGAACGTCCCGTAGCCATAATAACGTCTTTTCGGGTTGTAACAGCAAGATTATAATCAATTTCCGGATCTGGATTTGCCATTGCAAAAACGATCGGATTTTTTGCCATTCCCATCAACATTTGTGGAGACATGATCCCTCCTGTTGACAAACCTAAGAAGATATCAGCCCCAACTAATGCTTCCTCAAGACTCATTGGTTTTATGTCTTTGGCATATTTTTGTTGTAAAACAGAAAGTGAAGGATTGTCTTTCGTCAAAACTCCTTTACTGTTAAACATCACTATATTTTCAACTTTTACACCTAATAAAACGTACAAATCAGCACAGGCAAGAGCGGCAGAACCCGCTCCAGAAACGACCATTTTTACATCTTCTGATTTTTTATTAGCCAGTTCTAATGCATTCAACAAAGCGGCTGATGATATAATAGCTGTTCCGTGTTGGTCATCATGCATTACTGGAATATTCAACTCTTCAACCAGTCTTCTTTCTATCTCGAAAGACTCCGGCGCCTTAATATCTTCTAAATTAATTCCGCCAAAAGTCGGCGCTATATTTTTTACGGTCTGGATAAATTCCTCAATGTCTTTTGTTCCAATTTCAATATCAAAAACATCAATATCAGCGAATATTTTAAAGAGTAGTCCTTTACCTTCCATTACTGGCTTAGATGCTTCAGGACCAATATCTCCTAGTCCTAATACTGCAGTCCCATTGGTAATTACCGCTACTAAATTTCCTTTAGCTGTATATTTATAAACATTATTAACATCTTTTGCAATTTCTAAACATGGTTCGGCTACACCAGGGGAATATGCCAAAGACAAATCTCTTTGTGTTGCGTATTTCTTTGTAGGAACTACCTGAATTTTACCAGGAGTTGGCTTTGCATGGTATAATAATGCTTCTCTTCTTTTGCTGTTTTTGTCCATTGTTTTAGATTTTATTCTATCATACAAAGATAGAAGACTTGCTTTAAAAAGTCAGCTTTTATCCTATTCTTTTATAAAAAATTAGAGCAGCTATCGCGATCCAAATAAAAATAGCTGCAAGAATTTGAGGGCACTGAAAAAGCATCCCTTTTCAAAAAACCATAAAATAATAGATTGTATAAGGCTTTGATTTTTAAATTCTCTTTTTTTAGCCAAATTTAATTTTCTGTGATTGTAGGTGGGCTATAACAATTAAAAGGAGCTAAAACACTATGGTTTTGCTCCTTTTTGGTTATTTTCATACCCCTTAATTGAATGACCTTTTGAGTGCCCTCAAATTCTTGCAGCTATTTTTATTTGTTCGACAATTTATCTTTTATTGTGTGATGTATGAGTTTAAATGTTGGATGGTATCTTTTTGGATTTCAATTATGGCTTTTACCACATCGCTTATGGAGATAATTCCTATAACTGTGTTGTTTTCTAAAACAGGCAAATGTCTCACTCTTTTAGTACTCATTAACTCCATACAATAATCTAAATTATCAGAAGGCTTAACTGTAACTACATCTGCTTCCATAATTTCATGAACCAAAGCTTTCTTTGAAGATTTGGCTTTCAAAACAATTTTTCTGGCATAATCTCTCTCAGACAAAACTCCTTTCAAAATTCCATCTTCGATAATAAGAATCGCCCCAATGTTTTTTTCGCTCATCACTGTCAATGCTTCGAATACAGTGTTAGTGGAAAGTATAGAATAAACTTCCTTTCCTTTTGTGCTTAATATTTGATTAACAGTCATAATAGATAAGTTTAATTTACCATAAAGTTAAAAAAAATAGTATTCAAATGGTAAAATTATTTGTTTATTTCATATTAAAACAATTCATCAGGCAAAGTCAACTTATTTAGTTCTTGTTTTAAATTATCACTCAATATTTGCAAACCATATTGATAAGACGCATTTACCCAACCAAATCCTTCCTTGGCTATATAATCAAACTCAGTTCCCACGTTGCCATATTCGGCAAAAACTTTGTGCGAACTTATTTCTAAATCGAATTTTTCAGGAATAGTTCCGTTATACTCTACCGCATTTTTAGTAATTAACCAAAGCCATCTGTAGACCATTTCTTGAGCCTTATTGAAGAACTTATAGTTGACCAAACCTTCCCACAATAACATTTGATGTGGCGCCCAACCAAATGGATAGTCCCATTGTCGTTGTGGTCCCTCTTTTGAAAAACTGTCAGTACTGGCTTTAGTACTTCCTGTAATCCCACCCATCATAATAAATTGAGGCAACGCTATCTCTACTAATTTTTTAGCCTGATGTTCACTGCACAAACCTGCCCATAGCGGAAAAAATGTGGTTGCTGCCTCAAATGGAAGTTGTCTTCTATTCACAAAATCATAATCAAAATACATACTTGATTCTTCATTCCAACACAATTCGTCAATTTTTTCTTTTCTAAAAATTGCTTTTTGTTCCCATTCTTCAGAGGTATAAATTTCATCCCCAACTTGGAAAGCGCCATTAAAATACTCTTTTATCAAATAAGCAATGTCTTTTTCATATTTGTAAAGAAAACTATTGACATCCACCGAGTTTAAATTAGCACATTTATTTATAAGTCTATCCGTAGTATCATGACCACTTTCTCTCAAGCTTCGATCATGAACGAAATACACATCTAGTTCGGCGTCGACAAGAGTTCTGTCTAAATATTGTTTTTCAAATTCTCGAATTGGCAAATTGTATTTTTCAGCATAAGGTGCTAAAACATCATCAAAATGTCCAGGTTCTACTTCAAAGGGCATCCCTACTCCATCTGCTTTGTATCGATTTAAGCCTGTCGCGGTTAATCGATTTCCTTGCACCATCCAAACCGTACTGTACTCCAAGATAACTGTTTCCAAATGACTTCTTAACCATTCAAAACTTGGCACTTTCTTTTTTACAATTTCAAGTAGCAATGAAGAATATAATGGTGGTTGCGTTCTTGTTAAATAATAACTTCTATTCGCATTTAGGATTTTACCGTAATGTATAATTTGATATTTAAAATTTTCGGCAATGGACATTGCTTTTTCCAGTTTATTGTCTATGATGAGACCAACACCAATAAAATAACTATCCCAACCATACATCTCATTAAATCTTCCGCCAGGAACCACGAAAGGAACGCCTTGCAAACTGTAAATCTTTCGATCTAAAGCTAAGGCCAAAATACCTGGTTTTGCATTTAACGTATCTACGTACTCCATCGAAAAATTTTCAGGTAAAATACCTACTTTAAAATTTTGAAGTTCTTTTTCCAATTCCTGAAAATAAGCAACCCCTTGTTTGTCTTTTGCCGAAACATATAGCGTAGGAACGTCATTGGAAGTTTTTTCGTCCTTAAGAATCTGTTCTAAGCCTTTTTTATCAATAGTTCTGGTCAGTTCATCCCAATAGTCTTCCTTAATTTTTCTTGAAATCCGTTCCACCGGATTCTCTTGAATACGACTCAAATCGACCACACCTACATCTGCTTTGTTTTCTTTTAATAAAGCTAATTCCTGAAGTAAATTTGACAAATGATACGTACCAACAATAACAACCTCTTGTTTTGTTTTTTCATCAACTAAAGTAAATTTTTTAGGTCCATTATCATCTTTAGTGATTTTTTTATCTTTATCGGTATCCTCTTGAAGCAGCAGCTCATGAAATACCTTCTCTGTGTTAATTAAGAAATTCATATTTTAGAAGTAAGTTTTTTTAGTAAAAAGAATGAAACAAGCAAAAACGACATCGGTATTAAAGTATAGTAGAATGCATTTTCCGGCCCTTCATTTTTGAATAAATAGCCAATAATTCTAGATCCAAGAGTACCTCCCAAAGCAGAAAAAACGACAATTAAACCTGTCATTGAACTGTGCAGTTTTTTGGGTAAAGCACTTAAAACAACCGAATTTAAAAGTGGATAAATAGGCGCGATAAAAAGTCCAACCAATGGAAATGCGAAACCTATTAATGGAATATCGCCAAGTGAATTAATTTCTTTCACATCCAAACCTATCGTTTTTGGAAGAACAAAAACAACTATTAGCATGGCCATTACAATACAAAAACTGAGAACCCAAATCCAATTTATTTTTTTAGTAATTACCCCCGCTAAAAGACGTCCAACAGCTAAAGTAATTGCCAATATACTTGCCATCATGATACTTATATTTTCTGGCAAATGCAGTACTTTACTATTAAAGGTAGGCAACCACGACATGATTCCCTGCTCAATCATAACAAACAGGAAGGCGCTAATTACAAAAACAATAGTTAGAAGTTTGGCAAATAATTTGAACATTTCTTTAAAATCATCTGCTAAGTCGACTCCGGGAATTTCGGTTTGATTTTCAAATTTGGTAAAAAACAAAAATCCAAATGACACTACTGAAATTCCAGCCAATAGCCAATATACATTTAACCATGAATCTGGATTAGCTTCTGAATTGAAAGCGGGAAATAAAAAGTAAGCCAATGCAATTCCTATCATAAAAACTCCTTCAATACTGCTCATTAAGCTATTATGCTCCTGTTGATTATCAGTAACGGTTCCTATCAGGGAATAAACGGAGACTTTTATCAATGCAAACGAAACACCAACAGTTGCAAAAAGTATTTTTGCAGTATCAAACGAATTACCAAAATACATATTTACACAAGCTACTGAAACTAATGCCAGTCCAATAAGCATAGCTCTTTTGTATCCTATTCTCGGCAAAAATGAAGCAATCAAAAAAGAAACTATAGCAATAGGCAAGTCCTTGAATGCCTCTAAAACACTGGCTTGCAACTCATCTACCCCATAATTTGTTTGCGATTTTAGTATAACAATCCCAACACTATTTAACAATATTGCAAATACAAAATAATTGAGATACATCGCAATTACGATAGCGTTTTTTTTCATTTTTCTAGTTCTTTAAGTTTGTAGAATTAAATTATAATTGGTCTTTAAATACTGTTGAAAATTTATTCCTTCCAGTTTCAGTACCGCAAGTTTTTGAGCTATAGTAATGGTTTCTTCAAAATATTTATTCAATAATCTCACAAATAAAAAACAGCTCCAGTTGTATATTTTATACATAATTATCCATTTAAAACTTTTTTACTTTTGATTAAAAGAGTACAAAAAGCACTGATGAGTAATAAGAAACCTGCAAAACTAATTGCTTGCCGAGGATCGTTATCCAAGAAATTCTTAAGAATATAGCCAAATGATACATTTTGGATAATCATTGGAATAACAATCATCATATTAATGATTCCCATATACACTCCATATCTTTCTTTTGGAATATCTCCAACAATCATCAGATAGGGTATTCCCATCATGCTTGCCCAGCCAATACCAAAACCTGTTATAGCAAAAAACAATAAATTTTTATTTTCTATATGAGGAAAAGCCAAAAAACCTATTGCTGCTAATAACGAACAAAAAGCATGAACTTTTTTGGGAGTGAATTTCCTGGCAAAACCTACCAACGCAAATGCCGTTAAAAAAGTAACAATATTATACCAGCCATTCACTAATCCTGTCCATCCGACTGCCGCTTCGTATGCCTGCGGATTACTTTTTGGTGTTGCATTCCAAACAGACAAGGCAATACTTTTAGATGAATTTTGCCAGTAACAAAACAAGGCGTACCATTGAAATAAATAAACCAAAGCCAATTGCCACATCACTTTTGGCATTTCACCTATTGCTGAAAAAATTTCTATCATAGGTTCAAAAAAACCGCCTTTATTAGCTCTAATCAATGCAAGTTCTTCCGGCGTTGGAGGTATCTCACTGGTAGTTCTCATACTCCACCATATAGAACCGATAGAACAAATTGCCCCTAAAAAGAAAGAGGCATATACCCAAGTAGGCAATGCTCCTGTTTTTCCGATTATAATCATTGGAAAAATAAACAATGATAAATTAGCCAATGTTTGTCCTAAACCGGTAAAAAAACTTTGCATCTGAAAACCAATAGGCTGTTGTTCTCCATCCAATTTATCAGCTATAAAAGCTCTGTACGGTTCCATGGCTGTGTTATTACCAGCATCTAAAATCCAAAGCAAACCCGCTGCCATCCATAATGAACTACTAAAAGGAAATAACAATAGACAAATGCTGCATAGCATAGCTCCTATAAAAAAATAAGGTTTACGCCTTCCCCATCTCGGGTGCCAAGTTTTATCGCTTAATGCTCCTATGATTGGTTGTATCAATAGCCCCGTAACAGGACCCGCAAGATTAAGCAATGGTATTTGGTCAGGACTTGCGCCTAAAAAATCATAGATTGGATTTACAGCACTTTGTTGTAATCCAAAACTATATTGAATGCCAAAGAAACCGACATTCATATTCCATATTTGCCAAAAATTTAACTTAGGTTTCGTAATCATTCTGCTTGGTTTTTTCGTCTGCTATTTTTTAATCAGTGTAAAACAATCTAACATTGCGGTGGTCGCGTCGACCTTCATATTGTTATTCCAATCTTCGAAAACTAATTTTATAGCATTTTCCCCTTTGTTGATTCTGATACAATATGATATCAAAAACGATATTAATCCCATGTAATAAAAGTACTTAGAATGAAAAACCGATTGGTTTTTTTATCCTTGCAAATTAATTCATGAGTACTGCTTTCAAACCGTTAAAATATTTGTTGTCAAAAGCAATGCTAGTATTTTCCGATTCGAAAATAAATTAAATTACGAAAAACTAGAATTCAGTCTTATTAATTCCTAATTTGATTTTTTTATTGCTTTATTTCTTAAAATTAATTTTAAAATTATTAATTTATTGAAGAATAAAAACAAAAACGTTTTCGGAAGAGCCGAAAACGTTTTCGATGTTTTTAAAATGATTAAAAAAATACAATTTTTATTTTGATGAAAAAGGAATAATTATTTTGGATTCCCATTCCAATTCATCTCCACCATTAAAAGGGTTTGCCAAAAAATGCTCCAGTATTTTATTTTCTAATCTATAATCATGTCTTTTCGCATAATCCCGTAACGCAAACCACGCCTTATCTGAAGTTCTAAAAGTCCCAAAATAAGTAGCTTTCAATCCTTTGACAGCAGCTAAAGTTTTGAATTTCACTCTCGCATCTTCAATTCTCTTAGTTTTTTTATCAATTGGAAAGCAATAATTAAAATCGATTATCTCTTTATCAAGATCCCAATTTGTAATCTCTAAATAAGGTTTACCTACTATTTTTATTTTATTTTCCTTCAAAAACCCAGTAATGTCCGCGTCATTCGAAATCATGGCTTGCGCCTTTTCCTGCAATACACTTTTTAAATTTATATAGGCAACAAACGTTTCTTCTGAAGATCCTTCACCATCAATTTTTATCTTGAAATTTTTCAAATGATTGTTCAGGCCTTCTTTAAAATCCCTTATTTTCTTAATTTGTTCCTCTTTGAAATTTGTATTAAAAAAAGGTGCCGTAAGTTTATTGTACAAACTGTTATTTACATCCTTTATCCCAACACTCACTTTTGTCACGGAGTCATTTATTGATTTAATATCCCATGTGTATCGCATTAGGACATTTCCTTTTTTCATTTCTTGTTTGATAAAATCAAAATTTCTCTTTTCCAGAATAACATAATTTTCATTGTCTTTTACAGATTGAACTGCCGACCATTCCTGAATTCCCTGAAAAACTGTTCCTGTCGCCGTTTTTACTTTAAATGAAATGCAATAATCATTTTCTTTTACAAATAAATACCAAACCAAAAGCAATGGTAAAAAAGCAATAAAAACTGCAATAATTCTTTTCCTAACTGTCATTATTATTTCGTCATCTTTAATTTTCCAACAATAAAATCTCCTATATTTTTTCCATGATCAATTCCGTTTACAATTGCTGCTTTGTAATGAATTCCACCATAAAGGCGGCTCATTGCTGCTTCTTTAGCAGCAGCATTAAAAGATGCAAATGACCTTTTTGGCAATCCAAATTGCAGTTCAGTATCATCAGTGTACGCAAAATTATCTCCAAAAACAGACGTCAAAACTGCTGCTGAACAAGTAGAAACGACAGAATGACCACTAGTATATTCCGGAAAAGGGGGAGTCTGCAATAAAGGTTTCCAGTTTTCATCTATATTCTGGTTGATTACTGTTTCAGGACGTACTACATTACTCTTGAACTTTTCATCCCAACAACTGATGAAACCTTCAAAAATTCCAATTGAGGTTTTGGTATAGGCTAAAACTGTTTTGCCAAAATCTGCATTGGATTTTTTACATGCAATTTTTACAATTCCCATCCAATGCCCTCCGGGCGTAATCTTCTTTTTAGCAAACATCATGTGTCCTTGACTAACCGAAACATAGGGATTACAATCCCAGAATTGGGCAATTTTAATTTCCTCTGAATTATCTCCTTTTTTAATCATCTCTTTACTGATATCGTATACCTCTTGTACTTCTTTAAAAAATGGTGATTTTCTATCTAAAGAAAATGGTAAAGCCGGCACGGGTTTAAACTGAGAAGCAGAATCCAAAACTAAAGTCCGGATTTCGCCCCAATGCGGCTCTACAGCGTCCATATAAGCCGGAGGCGTTGGTTGCCATCTTCCTGCCTGATTTGCATAAACAGAAAATTTAGATAAAGTTCGGGTTTGCTTGTAATTATCTTTTCCCATCCATTTCTTAATACGTTCCGCAACTTTCAGGCCGTATTCTTTAGAAACTTCAAACTCATCTTCATTTTCATCACTCCATTTCTGGTACAAACTATCTCGAAATTTATCTACTACTTCTTCTGAAAAAACCAATTGCTTACTTAACTCCATATGCGCAATCAGTGCTGCCAAAGGCTGATTCACACCACTTTTCGGATCCAATTTTGGTATGGAATCTAATCCGTTCAATTGATTTTGAAGACTCGTATAGGTTTTACTATTTTGAGCCATTACCTCATAAGCCGCAATGTTTGGATACACAAAAATCCTACTTGCAACAGGTGGCGAAAAAATATCGTGAATCATAATTTGAGTCACATTATCTATAGCCGCATGGTATTCATTAGTAGTAACCACAATACAGTTTTCCTTTTTACAAGAAATAAAAAGTAGGCAAATCACTGCTATGCTAAAAATTTTCGTTTTCATTTTTTTATCGTTTTCTAGGTTTCGTTTTATATTTATTTCTTTGTTGAAGGCATTTCATACAATTCTGCCTTTTTATTATTTATCGTAATCAACAGATATTTTTTATCCTTGAAATTGATAATATCCAAGTGTTTGACTGCCTTTTGCGTTAAATCAATCCCTATTTGATTTCCTAATAAAATTGTTTTTTCGTTTTTGATTAACGCACCCGAAAACCCATCAAATCTACTGTGATAAGGGGAGACCCCGAAATAGTTTCCTGCTGCGAAAACTTCATCTTTTGCATCACTATCAAAATTGGACTTCACAAAACTCGTAATTGGAGCCACTTGCATTTTATTCGAAAATGGCACAAAAGCAAATTTCCCCTTGTCATTTCTTAAATAACCTGATTTCAAATTATGAACTTCAAATAATGCCGCTTTTCCAAGCATTTTTGGATCAAAAACTTCTTCCAGTGTTTTTCCGGCAAAAGATTTATAACTTTTGAATTTCTTTTTTAGCATACCGCTAAATTGTTCCGCCAATTCATCCAGTCCCAGTGTGGTGTAATACTTTCCATTCTTTTCAATTGCAACAATAGTTTCAAAAGATCCGTTGACATCAAAATCATCATAGTACATCTTCATTGGAAATTCCTGCGAGGCTTTAAATTTAGAGTTCATTCCCCAGTTTCCAACCAAATAATCTTCGTCTCCATCCTGATCAATATCGAAAGGAATTACTGATTGCCATAATCCATTGCTTTTTTCTGGAAAAACCGTATCGGTTACATTAGTAAATTTCCCATTTTTGTTAGCAAAAAAAGTAGGCATCATCCATTCTCCAACAACTACTAAATCAATTCTTCCGTCTTTATTAAAATCATTAAAAATAGCATCCGTAACCATTCCGATTTTTGAAAACGTTTTACTTTCAGCAATAGTAAATTTTCCTTTATTATTGTTTAATAAATAGCAATCTGGCATACTTCCAAATCTATTATTTACGGAATTATTTACAACAAAAATATCCAAATCACCGTCTTTATCATAATCAAAAGTCCTGACAACGGAAGCATTTTGAGCCAATTTAGGCAATACTGCTTTTTCAAATTGATTGCTTTTATTAAAATACAATCGATCTTGTAAATTAGATGCATTTTCACCGCCACCGGAAGCTACATATAAATCACTGACTTTATCACTATTAAAATCTCCTATTACAGCAGAAGCATCTTCAAAAACAGAATCCTTTTCGATTTCAGCAAATCGTTTTTTGGCGAATCCAGTTTGATTTTGAAGGTAAATTGTAGCTTTTATATTTTTGGAACCACCAAAGAAAATGTCATCTTTTCCATCATTATTCAAATCTCCAATGGCCGTTGAAGGTCCGCGATCAGAGCGTTGATATGGAATTAACTTTTGAAAAACAAAATCGATATAATCATTCTCCTGGTGCGCAAAATCAATTCCTAAACCTGTTTCCACTTTTTTGAAAATAGGTAAAACAGCGGGATGTAATTTTCGATAATCAAACAATTTTCTATTCTTATTCGCTTTGATAGTAAGTGTTTGGTTGGCCTTTACATTTTTTAAAGTTTGGAACGTCTTATCTGGCCAAACTATTACTAACGAATCTATCTTGCTTATTTTTCCATAGCCAAAATGAATCATTGGTTCTGATGAAGATTGAAATCCTCTTGTAGTTTGCAGCTCTTTAAATTGTTTTTTGTTTTTAGTATAAGAAATTACCTTAGTACCAATTCCAAAAGTATTTTTTTTACCAAACTGCAATTTCAATTTTAAATAATTTGATGCACCATTTGTTTTATTGATATATACAGAGGCAACAGCATTGGTGTTATTAGTAATTACATCTAAATCCCCATCATTGTCTATATCAGCATAGCCCGCACCATTTGAAATTATAGAATCATTTTCTATCCAGTCATTCGATCTGTTTTTGAATTGCAAATCAGCTGCACCCTGAAAAACATAATTAGTCACGCTTCCTTTTGGCATTCGCTTCAAAGCTTCTTTATCCAATAACTTTGTGGTGTTGATTTTGTTTTTTATCTGATCGTTCGAATAGTATTTCACATAATCCAAATCGTTTGGACGTTTCGGAATTCCGTTACAAACGAATATATCCTGTTCTCCATCTTGATCATAATCGGCAAACAAAGTGCTCCAACTCCAATCCGTCGCTGCTACTCCACTCAGTAAAGCAGTTTCCGTGAAATGTTTTCCGGCCTGATTCAATTGCAACATGTTTCTGGTGTACTGATAATGATACCCTAATTTCTCAGTTCTCATTTTTATCATTTGAGCGTTATCATCCCCTAATGAAGATTTCAACACTTTTTCATCTTCCGGAAGCATATCTAAGCTTAGGATATCGGGGAAACCGTCGTGATTAACATCTGCAACATCAACGCCCATCGAGAATCTGCTTGTGTGCCCGAAATATTGTTTTAAACTTTCCGTAAAGGTTCCGTCACCATTATTAATATAATAATAATCGTCTCCATGAAAATCATTTCCAACATAAATATCAGCATAACCATCTAAATTAAAATCGGAAATTGCTAATCCTAAACCATACCCATTTGCTCCCCCAAAAATTCCGGCTTGTTCGCTTACATCTACAAATTTTCCGCTGTCATTTCTAAATAATTTGTCACCACATTCGTAGTTCCTCTTATTTCTGGTATCGGCATTCCCAAAAGACAATTCAGAATGAACCGCATGATTCAACAAATACATGTCTAAATCACCGTCTAAATCATAATCAAAAAAAGCAGCCGAAGAGCTGTAATTATCGAGGTCTAATCCGTATTCGGCAGCACTTTCGGTAAACGTATTGTTTTTGTTGTTAATAAACAGTTCATTTTTTCCTTCAAATCCATTAATTCCAACCACCGCACAAACATAAATATCAAGATATCCATCACCATTTACGTCAGCCATTATGGTACCTGCATTCCAATCGCTTTGTCCCTCAACTCCTGCTTTTGCAGAAATATCTTCAAATTTAGTATTGCCTTTGTTTAAATACAATTTATTTTTTCCTTGATTGGAAGTAAAATAAACATCCACTAAACCATCATTATTGACATCGCCAAGAGCCACCCCTCCACCATTGTAATAATAGAGATAATCTAAAATGGAAATGTTTTTGGATTCTAATAATTGATTACTGAACGTAATGTTGCTTTCCTCCGAAGAGCGTTTTTCAAACAGTTGGTCTTGTTTTTTGGAACAACCGATAAGCAGCAATGAAGCCATGCCTATTCTAAAAAAATTATTCATTGCGTTTAAATATTTTAGTGGTATTATCATTTACAGCTGCAATAATTGAAAAGTCATTATTCTTATTTTTTATTATTTTGAGCTGCTTTACTTCACCTTTTATAAAAAACCCTGATTTATTATAAGGTGTCCAAGAAAAAGTTCCTTTTTTACTTCCTAAAAGCACACCGCCGTAGCTAGCATCCAGTCGAGAGAATTGTGGTTTGAATTCGTATTGATTCCCTCCTAAAATAAGGTCCAAAAACCCGTCCTTATTTACATCCAATGCACAAATAGCATTTACACAGGAAAACTGAACTTCTTTAGGAAGCGCTTTAATTTCAAATTTACCATTTCCTTTATTGATTGCAATTACACTTTCCTGAATATTTACAGTCTTTTGGATGGAATTCTCAACCACTTCCTTAGCAAATAATTCTTGAAATGTTTTTTTCGAATAATCGGCATAACTCAAATTTTTCTTTTTAATGGATGGAATTTGCTTACCCAATTCCTGTTTTAGATTTATCGGTAAATCTTTACCATCAATGGATCTGGTTGCTATTTGCTCAATGGTCCCGTTATTATCAAAATCATTGGTAAACAATTTCATTGGATTCCCATTAGTGGCTCTGTAGGGAGTATTCGTCCCTTTATTTCCAAGAATCAAATCTTTTTTACCGTCATTATTCAAATCTACGCAGCTAACTGCATTCCAAAAACCATAAAAATTAGACAGATTCGATTTGAATTCCACCAATCGTCTGCCTGTGTTTTTGAAAATCATTGGTGCAGTCCAATCTCCTACAATGATTAAATCTTTTTTGGAATCGTTATCAATATCTTCCCAAACCGCACTGGTTACCATTCCTACAGTATTTAGTTTGAATGCTTTTTTATCTGTAGTATTAGTAAAATTTCCTTTCCCATCATTTTCCAATAATAAATGTTTAGGATCTATACCATAAACGCCCGGAACACTTCGACTTCCAATGAAAACATCGATGTCTCCATCATTATCAAAATCATTTGGTGCGATTACTGATACGTTATTGTTTGTTGTTGGAATAGTAGTTTTGCTTCTTACAAAAATTCCTTTCCCATCATTCAAATACAAGCGGTTCTTATAATTTGCCTGATCGGATTTTTCATTTCCACCTGAGCCCACTAATAAATCCTGATCGCCATCATTATCAGCATCGAAAAAAGTGGCTGCAGTATCTTCAAAATTAGCATCCTTATCTAAGTCTCTTTGAGGCGAAACAACATAGTTACTATTTCCTTTATCCCAATATATTTTTCCAGCTTGCCCCTTAGCTCCACCAATAAATACATCTTCATTTCCGTCACCATTTATATCGGCAACAGCTAACGACGGACCTTCCTGCGAAAGTATTTTTGAGATTAAACCCTCATGATCAAAATCTATATATTCATTTTCTTTGTGTGCCAAAAATGGTGCTTTCTTTTCAGAAAACAATGGTTTTGACATATCTTTTTTAGGTACATAATTCAATTTAGCATCTGTAATTTTCAAATTGATCGTGCAATTGTCAGTAATTTTTTTAAGAGTCTGAAATTTGCCATTTGGCCAAATTACATGTAATGAATCTATTTTTTTGGATCCAATTCCAAAAGTCATCACATAATCAATAGAAGATTGAAAACCTCTTGAAGGAATTAACTCTTGTCTTAAAATTTCTTTACCTGAGAATAATTCAACAATACTTCCTACTCCAAATTTATTTTGTTTATCTCCTTTTAATTTTACTTTTACGAAATGATTTTTTTTGTTTTTCTCTGAATTATTTTGATATACAAAAGCTTCCATGTTCACATTATTGACAATCAAATCTAAATCGCCGTCATTATCCAAATCTCCATATGCAGCGCCGTTAGAAAAACTTGGCGTATCCAATCCCCATTGCTGAGCTTCATTGGTAAATGTCAGATTATTATTGTTTTTGAAAGCATAATTAGGAATTGCTGTGCTTGGCATTTTACTGATAATCGTTTCGATTTCTTCCTTTTTGCCCGTAACGACCATTTTCTGCATGAATTCATTGGCAAAAAAATCAACAAAATCCTGATTTGTTAAATCGTGGTATATTCCGTTGCATACGTATATATCTTTGTATCCATCATTATCCATATCAAATAACAAAGCCCCCCAACTCCAGTCGGTTTTGGAAACTCCAGCATGATTGGCTATTTCTACGAATTGATTATTCCCGATATTGAGTTGCAAAGTATTTTGCATGTATTGATTGAAAAAATCCAGATTTAATTTTCTAAGAAATAAATCATAGTTTTCAAAACTTGTGGTGGTTTTCAAACGTTCATCTGGCTCCGGCAACATATCTGTCACAAAGATATCTGCTTTACCGTCATTGTTAATATCCGCCATATCAGCACCCATTGAGGATTGACTGATGTGTGATGTCCATCCTTGAATTTGTTCAGTAAAGGTTCCGTTTTTATTGTTTATGTATAAATAATCTCTTTCATAAAAATCATTGGAAATATAGATATCCGGATACAGATCATTATTTACATCACCGACTGTAACTCCCAGACCAAAGCCTATGAGACTCCCATATATTCCTGATTCCTGACTTACGTCTGCGAATTTTCCATTATCATTACGCAGTAGTTTATCGCCTCCCCCTTTCAGGATATCAGCCACATCCCAATCTTTATCCCTTAAGTCTCTTTTATTGGAATAATTAAGGCTGCTTACTGGAATAAAGCTATTGTTTAAAATATAAACATCTAAATCTCCATCTTTATCATAATCAAAAAAAGCGGCATGCGTCGTTATTCCAGTATCAGCAAGATTATATTCATCCGCTTTCTCTGTAAAAGTAGCATTGCCATTATTGATAAAAAGTTCATTTTTTTGTTGGCTTCCCACACTGTTCCCAGCATTACAAACATAAATATCAAGTAACCCGTCGGCATTAATATCGACCATAACTACACCTGTCGACCAAATTTTAGTTCCTTCGATTCCTGCTTTTTTGGAAATATCTTCGAATTTAAATTTTCCTTTATTTAAATAAAGTTTGTTGGCACCAAGGTTGGATGTAAAATAGACATCGGATAAGCCATCATTATTGATGTCGCCAATAGCAACACCACCTCCATTGTAAAAATTTCTGTATTTGAATATATTCATATTCTCCCCATTTTTAACTTCATTAAGAAAATTAATTCCTGTTTGTGAAGCCTCAAGTTTGGTAAATAAGGAGTCTTTATTTTTTGAATTCTCTTGGGAACAATTGGAGAAAAATAGAATTATAAGTGGCAATAAGACAAAACGATTTGACATATTATAATGGTAGAATTTAGTTAGTAATTCTTTTGATTAGAATTGCCTAATTTATATAATATTGATAAAAAAAAAGAATAAAATAGATATAAAATAAAAAAAATTCGATATAAAATAAAGAGGGTAATAAATACCCTCTTTATAACTAACTCAAAACATAATAAATTGTAAGCAATTACCTAATAACCAGGGTTCTGTGTTAAATTTGCATTAAACAACGCGTCCGCTGGTATCGGGTATAAAATGTATCTTGCATCTGAAACGTAAGGCTTCAACTCTCTAGCTTCTAAGAATTTACCAAAACGAATCATGTCATTTCTTCTCCATCCTTCAAACCATAGTTCTTTTCCTCTTTCAGCATAAATAGCATCTAAAGTAGTTGGGACAGTTCCTGCCACTTTACTTCTGGTAACTAATTGTGCCAATTTTACTAAATCGTTGGTTCCGGTTCCACCTCTTAAAATAGCTTCCGCTTTCATTAGCAAAGCATCAGAATAACGCATGAAAACAAAATCATTTTCAGGAGTTCCTACATTAGCTGCATCTGGAATATACTTTTGAGCTCTAATACCTGCTGATTCAAGTGTAGCACCACCAGTAATTAACGTCACTGCAGCTGTATAAATTAACGGCTGACCAAGTTGATTATTAGAAGCATTTTTGATTCTATCACGTGCAATTTCAACTCCTCCTGGTTTGTATATTTGACCTATTTGGAATCCAACTGGATTACCAAAATTAGCAATAATTCCTGCATCAGAATATTTGATACGTTCATCATTCGGATTGAATTTGTTATAATATTCAGCTACAGTAGAAAATCCATTCCATCCATCAGGCGTCTGATTGTAGTGCATAGACATTCTCCAATGGTACTGAATTCCTCCACCTGCTCCTCCACGAATGTTTTTTGAAGAGAATAATATTTCTGGTGAAGTATTATTATCCGGCTTAAAGTTATCCCAGTAATTTGGCGCTAAGCTACTGCTAATTGCATTAACATGCTCAACAACCTTAGTCATGTCAGCAGCATCAAATGTGTACGGACCTGCTGGTGTTGCAGCCGTAAAAACACCTTTATTCAAATACAATTTAGCCAATAAGAAATGAGCTGCATCCGCATTAGCAATACTTGCATCACCTGGAGTTCTTGCAGCCAACTGTGATACAACCGCTTCCAACTCACTAATTACAAACGTTGTTGCTTCAACTCTGGTCCAAACTTTTGGATCGTCTGTCAAAACAGAACCAGGTTCTCTATACGGTGCCTGACCAAATAAATCAATTACATTATAGTAATAAAATGCTCTTAAAAAACGTGCTTGAGTTACTTCCGCAGCCGAACCATTTTCTATCACTAAATTACAGTTATATACTTGAGACAACAAGGCATTCCAAGCATTTCTAACCTCATTATGATCGGGAGCCCAAGTGTGAACGTGGATTTGTCGCCAAGTAGCATTATCATCCCAGTCACCACCTCTCGTAGGACCAACCAAAGCATCAGTTGACATTTCATCCAGGGCAAACATTTGTCCTTGAGTCTGAAAACCTCTTAGCCCCTCATAAGCACTGACCAATAATGAAGCAGTGTTAACCGTTCCACTTCCCCCTGTGTCAATAACGACACCATCTAATACTTCCTCATCTAAATTTGTACAACTTACACCAAAAACAACTGTACTGGCGAATAAGATGGTTTTTATAATATTTATTCTTTTCATTGTTTTTTTAATTAAAATGTTACGTTAAGTCCAACCGCTACGCTTTTCTCTCTAGGATACGATAAATATTCCATACCTGCAGAAGGTACTCCATTCAAAGTTTTATCAGTATCTACCTCAGGATCTGATCCGGTATAATTTGTAATTACGAATAAATTATTACCATTTACATACAAACGAGCCGATTTGATTTTGAATTTATCTAATGCCTGCCCTTTGAAAGTGTACCCCAAAGTTAAATTACCCATTCTTAAGAAATCTCCTTTTTCAAGATATTTCGTAGAAGGTGAATTAGGATCTCCTTGTGATTGTGGAGATGTTGCAGCTTCTTGAGTTGTATTTCTACCCCCTAAAAATGCTCCTTTAAAGAAATACGCATTTGTTGTATTGTTGTAAATATAGTGTCCAAATGCACCGTAGAAAGAAGCACTAGCATCAAATCCTTTGTACGTTAAGTTAGTTGAAAAACCAACATTGATTTTTGGCAAAGGTTGTTTGTCTAATACTGATTTAGCAGCGGTACCTAAACCTGTATCATTTCCGGCAGCATCTGCATAAACAGAATTTCCATCTGCATCATATCCTCTCCATTCGTATAAATAATAAGAATAAATTGGTTTATTGTTTGTTACCACTTGCGCATAAGCTCCCGATAATCCTTGTCCATTTAATCCTCCTGTTGATAAAAATCCAGTGAAATTTGTCATTTCGTTTTTCAGGAAAGACGCATTACCAGAAATATCCCAAGTCAAATCCTCTGTATCAATAACTTTATAGTTCAATGACACCTCAAACCCTTTGTTGATTAAGTTTCCAGGTAAATTTTTGAAACGTGGAGAAGGCGGACCTGGTTGCGTTGCTGCAGCTGGTATAGGAAAGATTAAATCTTTAGTATCTCTCTGGAAGTAATCTACCGACCCTGTTAATTTATTATTAATCAATTCAAAGTCTGCACCTACACCATAAGATTTAGTAGTTTCCCATTTCAAATCCTCATTTGCATTACTATCAATGTTTAAATTACCATTCAAACCATATGATCCTCTTGCTATCGCAGAGTTTGGAGCAAATTCTTGATTCCCTGTAATACCATAATTCCCTCTGATTTTGAAGCTATTTACCAAACCTTCTTTATCTTCCACTACTTTATAAGCAACACCTACAGAAGGGAAATAATCATATTTGTTGTTTACACCTAATTTAGTCGAACCGTCTGCACGTACTGTCCCTGTAATAATTAATTTTTTATACAGAGTAGCATTTATTCTACCAAAATACGATTGCAACTCCACTCTATTTCTGTAGGAAGAAGCTCTGTATTCATTTTGCAGGCCTCCTTCAATATTATCAATTAAATTCGTTTGAGCGATATTATATCCCCTGCCAAAAGTTACGTTACCGTCAGCTGTATAATCGTAATATGAATATCCTACCAAGGCATCTAAATTAAAATTATCACTAAAATCATTGTTATAATTCAACGTGTGCTCGAAAGTTTTGTTGAATTTATTTTGATTTGATATTGAAGCATAACCTCTTTTAACTTCTGTAGGAATACCATTTACACCAGTTCCAGGAACAGTTGCTTGGAATATATCTCCTTGAATTTCAATAGTTGGCAGTAATTGACTTTTTCTACTAGAAGTTGAACTTTCAATACCAAATAAGAATTGGTATTTCCAATGGCTACTAATCTTCCAAGTGGTATTGATACTTCCTAATAATTTATTAGTGTCAGTGTAATCTTTGTATGAATTTAATAAGTGAACCGGATTCAAATAGGTATTACTTACTACATTATAGCTACCATTAGCATTATAAATAGGCAACGTTGGATTCCAATACAGTGCTGTACCAACAACATTACCGATAAAACCTGCATTGTTTGACAAGATAGTCGCTTCATCTTTTATAGCAGCATAAATAATTCTTGATTCTACTTTTACAGCACCGCCAAAGAAATCATTTGAATTGTAAAGAGAAGCACTGTACTTATCTAAACCTGTGTTTTTAACAATTCCATCTGTATTAGTAGCGCCAAAAGATACTCTAGTATTAGAATTTTCTGTTGTTTTACTAAAAGACAAATCATGATTCATTGTAAAACCGGAGCGTAAAACTGCATCTTTCCAATTGTAAGATCTTGATCCTTTATCATCTCCTCCTGCCGCTACAAATTCATCACCAGTCATAACGCCAAAATCACCTGACATTTTACTGAATTGTACTGAACTGCTATACGCTAACTGTGGTTCTTTAGATTTTCCTTTTTTGGTTGTAATTACAATAACCCCATTCGCTCCACGAGAACCATAGATAGCGGTAGAAGAAGCATCTTTTAAAACAGACATACTTTCGATATCATTTTGATTCACAAAGTTTAATGGATTTCTTGAAGATGAAGAACCTAATAAATCAGCTCCACCAGCAGAAACATTTCCTCCGTCTAAAGGAACACCGTCAATAACAATTAATGGTCCATTTCCAGAACGTATTGAGGAATTCCCCCTAACTCTGATAGAAACTCCACCTCCTGGCTCCCCACTTGATTGTGTTACTTGAACTCCGGCTACCTTTCCTCTTAATAATTGAGCAGGTGACGGTGAAGCTACATTGTCAAAATCTTTAGCTCCAATTTGGTCAACAGCACCAGTAGCATCTTTCTTTCTAACTGAACCGTAACCGATAACTACTACTTCTTTTAATTCAGCTGAATCTTCTTTTAAAATAATTTTTACTGAACTTTTTCCTGCTACACTTACTTCTTGAGTTTTAAGACCAATGTAACTAAAAATCAAAACTGCGTTTGAGCCAACATTTTTGATAGTAAAATTTCCATCGAGATCTGTTTGTGCTCCATTTGATGTTCCTTTAACTAATATAGAAGCCCCTGGAAGCGGACCGCTAGAATCAGATACTGTACCTGACACATCTTGCGAGTATGTCAAACTAGTACATAACATAGTTAGAAACACCATCAAGCCTTTTAGTAGACTATTTTTCATACGTAATAAATAAGTTGGTTAATAATTTGTTTTAATGGTTTGTTTTAAAATATATAGTAAACATAATACTAATTTTATGATAATTTTAAGAAAACTACTAACTATATCGTTTTCGTTGAGTCGAAAACGTTTTCGATTTTAAAATTAATACTTTAAAATATTAATACTAAAATTAAATTAAATATAAAAAAAGCAGTTAAAAAAAACACATTATCATAATTTATCCTATTTTATCAAACTATAGACCTAAACAGGCATCCGGAGCAAGGTCTTTTATCAAAAACCATTGAAAATTCTGTAATTTAATTACCTTTTATATTCTTGTTTAACAAACAGAACTTCTAGTACTCACCCAGTTTATTCCTTGCCGAATACTTTATTTCTACTTCGGCATTTTTAGATTTTCTATTTTTTATAATACTTCTATAAATTATTGCATGGGTAATTACTATAAAAAAGGCCGCGAATACAACTTCTAAAATAATCTTAAACAGATCAAAAAGTGTATTCGCGGCCAAAAGCATAGTTTTATGCTATTATTCTATCGTGATCGTTTTATTATCTAATCCTAAACCAATTATCTTCAAGGACTTCCATTTTTTTGGCAGTAGTCCTTTATTATATTTCAATCCAAGATCTGTTTGTTCCACACCACCAAACCCATAAATAACAGCCTGAAGCATCGCTCCAGCTCCTGTGGCAAAATATGGATTATTACTGTTGGCTGACTCTGAAAACACCCCAAAAGGAGGACGACTGTTTGGTAAATAGGATTTCACAAAATAACTGTAGGCCTTTTCTTTATCCCCTAATCGCGCATATAAAACAGATAAAACTCCTGAAGCCATTGCTGGCCCGTCTTTTTTATCAATTTTTTCAGCATAATACTCCAAATCTCTTTTGATTTGATCTTTATCTGTAATTACATGTAAAGGATACGCCAATAAGTTGACATCTGCTTGCTTAATAATTTGCCCCTGATATCCCTTATAATTTTGAGTAATACCATTTTCGACATGAATTGCCAATTTACTTGACACTTCTGCCCATCTTGGATCAATTGGTTCGTTTAAAATTGTAGCTGCCTTAATCGTGTTTTTGAGCGATTCTATGGCTGAAGCATTTGTAAAGGCATTGTCATCCACGTGTTGTGCATATTCGTCCGCTCCTACAACATTTAAAATAGAAAAACTTCCATCCTGATTTTTAACCACACGGCTGACCCAAAAATCAGCGGTCTCTTTCAGCACAGCCCATTCTTTTTTCAACCAAGACTTATCTTGCGTGTAAGAGTAATAATTCCAAAAAGCAATGGAAACATCTGCGGTAATGTGTTGTTCAAAAATCCCTGTTAATGCCCAGGTCGGCGTGGCTTCTTCTCCGGTATCATCAGATTCCCACGGATACATTGCTCCTTTATACCCATAAATAAACGCTTTTTGCTTCGCCTTTTGCAAACGATCAGAACGGTAATCTAAACATGATTTTGCCATATCTGGTTGTAATGCTAGGAGCGTTGGATACATCCAAAGCTCCGTGTCCCAAAAAATATGCCCGTTATATCCTTGTGAAGACAGTCCCATGGGAGCTATACTTTGTCTGGTTTCAGGACGGATATACGAATATAAATTGTACAATGCAAAACGAACACGTTGCTGCGCATCTAAATCCCCCTCTATTTGAATATCACCTGTATTCCATAATTCAGCCCAGGCTTGCTTGTGTCGATTGAGTAATTTATCAATTCCTTCCTGCAAAGCATAAATTGGCTGTCTTTCGGATTCGTTCAAAGGATCCGTAACATCTTTTGAAGTACAAATACCTCCCGCTATTGCAAATCGGTATTTTTTTCCTTTTACTAATTTTTTGGTAAACCCAACTTCATTACCAGTTTGTTTTAAGGATTCACTTTGCCCGTCGAAAAGAAAAGTCGTAGAAGCCGCAACAGTATATTTCCCAGTTAAAGTTTTAGCAGTAGTTCCAAAAACAGGCATCATATACTGATTATCTTTTAAAACGCGAAACTGACTTTTAGCATTGTTCAACTCATCCGGAACAATCATATAATTATTAGCAATTATTTCTATGTCTTTATTAGGCATAATTTCAACAATAGCCATTGCCGAAAAAGGGATTGCTCTATTGGCCAAAATCGTATAATTAATACTTGCAAAATCTTTGAAATTAAACGAAGTTGTGCTTGTGCCTTCTTTCATAGAAACCACTTGACTCCAGTTGTCTATATTATCGGATTTGATTTCTTGATTATTTATTGTCAAATGAAGATTCAAAAATTCTATTCCTCGGACAATTCTGCTAATTCCATTTTCGGGACTGCCATCGTAAACGCCACTAAGAATAATTTCTTTCGTTTTTAAAGGTGTGTCGTCTGTAACAATTCCTATTTGGCCATTTGCCATAGCAACTCCATAATAATTTTCTCTTGAGTTCGCATATAAATGCCACTCATCTGATTTTACTTGACCAAAAACAATTGGACACGCCAAAAGCATAATGAACAAATTTCTAAATATTGAAATCATAGTTATAATTTTTAATAATATTTTCAAACTTATATAATTTATTTCTTAAAAAAATATATAATTCCATATAGTACATTGAATATAAATCGAAAACGTTTTCGACATATCGAAAACGTTTTTAATTATTCCAGATTGAATAATTAAAAAAAAGAATTCTATTTTTATAGAGATAATATAAAAATAAATCATTTTTTATATGAAGTTCACAAGTAAAATTCCATTTACATTTCTTTTCCTCGGAATCATATTCTCTCTTTTTTCTTGTAAAAAAGAAGAAAATAATGATGCCATTACAATTCGTTCTTCTGAAAAAACAGAAAGCGATTCTTCAAGAATATACAAAGAGCTCTTTCGTCCGCAATTTCATTTTTCTCCAGAAAAAAATTGGATGAATGATCCCAATGGAATGGTATATTACAAAGGTGTTTATCATTTATTTTACCAGTACTATCCCAAAGATATTGTTTGGGGACCGATGCATTGGGGGCATGCAACCAGTACCGATTTAATTCATTGGCAACAAAAAAAAATTGCCTTATTCCCTGATAAACTTGGAATGATATTTTCCGGAAGTGCTGTTGTGGACTTAAAAAATACTTCTGCTTTAGGAACAGCAACAAACCCTCCATTGATTGCTATTTTCACCTATCATGATTTGGAAGGTGAAAAATCAGGAAAGACAAATTTTCAAACACAAGGACTCGCCTACAGTTTAGATGAGGGAAATACATGGTTGAAATATGAAGGAAATCCAATTATAGAAAATGTTGGTATAAAAGATTTTAGAGATCCAAAAGTTTTTTGGAATGCAACAACAAATTTTTGGAATTTGGTTTTGGCAACTGGTGATCATGCTCAATTTTACTCCTCTAAAAACCTAATTAATTGGACATTCGAGAGCGAATTTGGAAAAGGCATCGGAGCGCAAGGTGGCGTTTGGGAATGTCCTGATATTTTCAAATTAAAAGTAACCAATTCCAATGAAGAAAAATGGGTTTTACTTATTAGTATCAATCCAGGAGCACCCAATGGCGGTTCAGGAACACAATATTTCATTGGTGATTTTGACGGAAAAATTTTTAAAACTAATCAGAAAGACATTAAATGGGTTGATTTTGGAGCAGATAATTATGCAGGTGTAACTTATAATAATGCCCCAAAAAACAAACGCATCTTTATAGCCTGGATGAGTAATTGGCTTTATGCCCGAAATACACCAACAAAAAACTGGAGAAGTGCCATGACAATTCCCAGAGAACTTTCACTGGAAAAACTAAGAGGTGATTATGTCTTAAAAAACATACCGGTTGAACAACTCAAAAAACAAGTGATTTCTGAATTTTCAAAAAAGACATTAATTATCCCCGAAAATCATGCTGTTACATTAATTTACGATAATCTTAATCAATCAGAGCTAAAATTTAAGGCGCAGTCAAAGAATCTGAAATTGATATTTTCAAATACCGTAAAAGACTCTTTAATCATTGATTACAACGCTAAACAAAATATGTTTTCTATCGACAGACGGCATTCTGGATTTGTAAATTTTGAAGAAAATTTTGGAAAAAAGATTCACAGAACTAGAATTTCGAATATCATTTCAGAAACTGTAGAGTATCGCATACTCTTAGACTGGTCCTCGATTGAAATTTTCTTAAATGGTGGCATTTATAGTTTCACAGAACAAATTTTTCCAAAAAAACCGTATACCCGTTTAAGCATTCAATCCAATGAAGGACAAGAAATTAAAAACATCACAATCAACAAAATAAAAGAAATTCGGTAAATTAATCTCCTTTCCTGGAAAATCAAAACAACAACTAAAAAATTATAAAAATGAATAACGTCAGAAATTGGTCTCTTACCGTAGCTGTAGCAGGATTTTTATTTGGTTTTGACACCGTAGTGATATCAGGTGCAAATCTGCCTATCAAAGAATTATGGAACACCACACCATTATTTCATGGGATTTTCATCATGTCTATGGCGCTATGGGGAACTGTTTTTGGCGCTTTATTCGGTGGAATTCCATGTGACAGATTGGGCCGAAAAAAGACTCTTTTCTGGATTGGTATCTTATTTTTAGCGTCAGCATTAGGTTCTGCATTAGCGCCAGATCCATACACCTTTTCATTCTTCCGTTTTATAGGAGGAATTGGCGTCGGAGCTTCCTCGGTTGCAGCGCCTATTTATATTTCTGAGATTTCTAGTGCAAAAAACAGAGGAAAGTTAGTTGCTTTATTTCAATTCAATATCGTATTTGGAATCTTGATTGCTTTCTTCTCTAATTATTTATTCGAAGGCGTTGGAGGAGCAAACGACTGGCGTTGGATGATCGGAATTGTAGCTGTTCCCGCGTTCATTTATAGCATTATCGTTTTACAAATTCCGGATAGCCCGCGTTGGTTAATCTTAAAAAAGAGAGATGATGCCGCAGGCTTGAAAGTATTGGAAATGATTTACGAAAAAGAGGAAGCTCTGGAAAGTTTTAATGAAATTAAAAAAGATGTTGTTGATGCTTCAGTGAAAGAAACTATTTTTTCAAACAAATACGAACTCCCTGTGATACTAGCATTTTTGCTTGCTTTTTTCAATCAATTATCAGGAATCAATTTCATCCTGTACTATGCTCCGGAAATACTGGAAATGGCAGGCTTAGCCTCCAAAGAGTCTTTGCTAAACTCAATTTTAATTGGATTAACAAATTTAATCTTCACTATTGTTGGCATGCGATTAATAGATGTTCTGGGAAGAAAACAACTTATGATGATAGGTTCAATTGGATATATTGTGAGTTTAGGAATGGTTGCTTTAGCATTCCACAATAATTTAGGCGCTATTATTTTAATGCTGTCTATCTTATTATTTATTGCCTCACATGCCATCGGGCAGGGTGCTGTAATTTGGGTATTTATCTCAGAAATATTCCCAAATAATGTTCGTGCCAACGGTCAATCGTTTGGAACTGGAATTCACTGGATTTTTGCAGCTTTAATTACATTGGCTGGACCGGTCGTAATTGACCTATTTAAAGAAAATCCTTGGCCAATATTTGCTTTTTTTGCCTTTATGATGGTTTTGCAATTGGTATTTGTACTATTTATGATGCCAGAAACGAAAGGATTATCTCTAGAAGAATTAGAACATAAAATGCTTAACAATGAATAATATCAAGAAAAAAATCAGTGTTGTTTGTTTTGGAGAAGTGTTATTTGACGTATTTCCAACACATAAAAAAATTGGGGGAGCACCATTGAATGTTGCGCTTCGCTTAGCCTCTCTAGGAGTCAATGCTCAAATAATAAGTCGCGTCGGGAATGATGAAATAGGCCGAGAGCTCTTAAATTTCATCAAAGAAAGTGGAGTCCCTACGACCACTATTCAAATTGACGAACACTTTTCAACCGGCGAAGTATTAGTTCAGTTAAACGAGAAAGGATCTGCATCCTACACCATCAATTATCCTGTGGCTTGGGATAAAATCGAATGCAATCCAGAAGTTGAAAGTGTAGTAAAGAAAGCCGATGCATTTGTTTATGGGAGTCTTGTCTGCAGGGATGTAATTTCGTTCAATACTTTATTAGAGTTAATAAATTATGCGAAATACAAAATATTTGATGTCAATTTACGCGCACCATTTTACACAAAAGATGTTCTTATTAGATTAATGTTACAATCAGATTTCATAAAATTTAATGATGACGAATTATATGAAATCAGTGCTTTATTAAAATCCCCTTACCATTCGCTGGAGCAAAATATTCTTTTCATTGCAGCGCATACCAGTACAAAACACATCTGCGTAACCAAAGGTAGCCATGGAGCAGTCTTGTATTACAACGAAAAAATGTATTACAATAGTGGATATAAAATTGATGTTGTTGATACCGTAGGATCAGGAGATTCATTTTTAGCCGCACTACTTTTCAAATTATTAAGTAATGAAGATCCACAAAAAGCAATTGATTTTGCCTGCGCAATGGGTGCTTTAGTAGCAAAAAATGAAGGTGCAAATCCAAAAATAACAGATGTAGCAATTCAGGCATTTATGAACCCTACAAAAAACAACAGCTAAGAATTCAGATACAATAAATACAAACAACCATGAAACCTATTATCAAATTATGCTTATTATCTGCTCTGACTCTATTCGCAACTGAGGGCACAATCGCACAAAACATATCTGTAAAAACAACTCTAAAAAATGATCATAAATGGTGGAAAGAAGCCGTTGTTTATCAAATATACCCTAGAAGTTTCAAAGATAGTGATGGTGATGGTGTCGGAGATCTGAAAGGAATCATTTCTAAATTAGATTATGTCAAAAGCTTAGGGATAGATGCGGTTTGGCTCAACCCCATTTACACCTCTCCAAATGATGATAATGGTTATGATATCAGCGATTATCGAGAAATCATGAAAGATTTTGGAACAATGGAAGATTTCGATCTTTTGCTAAAAGAGATGCACAAACGGGATATTAAACTCATCATGGATTTAGTGGTGAACCACAGCAGTGACGAGCACGAATGGTTCAAACAATCCAGAAGTTCAAGAGACAATAAATATAGAGATTATTACCACTGGTGGCCAGCAGAAAAAGGAAAACCACCTTACAGATGGAGCTTTTTTGATGTGAACAGTGACGCATGGAAATATGATGCCCAAACCGATTCTTATTACCTTCATTACTTTTCACAGAAACAACCCGATTTAAACTGGGAAAACCCAAAAGTTAGAAACGAAGTATATGATATAATGAAATTTTGGCTAGACAAGGGCATTGATGGCTTTAGAATGGATGCTTTTCAATTTGCTTCAAAAGATACCACTTGGCCAGAACTACCAAAAGGATATGAAAAAAACATCATAAAATACTATGGAGTTGGCCCGCATTTACATGACTATTTGCAAGAAATGAACAGAGAAGTTTTTAGTAAATATGATATTATGACAGTTGCTGAAGGTGCCGGCAGTACTCCTGAAGATGCTTTACTATTTGTTGATCCAGATCGAAAAGAATTAAACATGGCCTACCATTTCGAAAGTGTTGATATCGGTAAGCATCTAAATGATTTTGGTCTTGTAAAGTACAAAGATATTTTTTCTCGGTATGATCAAGCCTTTAAAGACAAAGGATGGCTTTCTATTTTTCTTGGTAATCACGATCAACCAAGGATGGTTAGTAAATTTGGTAATGACACCCCTGAATTCAGAGAAATTTCTTCAAAAATGCTTTCTACCTTCATAATGACAATGCGAGGAACTCCATATTACTATTATGGAGATGAATTAGGAATGATCAACATACGATTTAATTCCATCGAGGATTATACCGATGTAGACACACGCAACAAATATATTGGCTTAAAAAACAGAGGTGGAGATTTGCAAGCTTTCTTAGAAGGTCAAAAACAAACGTCCAGAGAAAACGGAAGAACGCCTTTTCAATGGGATGCAACTCAAAGTGCAGGTTTTACTACGGGAAAACCATGGTTAAAAGTAAACCCTAATTACAAAACCATTAATGCAGAAGCGCAAGAAAAAGATCCAAATTCAGTCTTGAATTATTTTAGAAAATTAGTACAATTACGTAAAAAAGAGCCAACGCTTGTTTATGGGAAATACACTTTATTAGACAAAGAAAATCCAAATGTATTTGCTTACACGAGAGAGTTAGATGGTAAAAAACTAGTGGTGTTATTAAATTTTTCGGATAAGAACAGCACTTACAATATTGGGGTTTCCACTGCTAAATCTAAAATAATTTTGACCAATTACGCAGGAATTAAAAAACTGAAAAACAATATTTTACGCCCTTACGAAGCACTCATAATAGCGCTCAAACAATAATTATAATCAACAAATCAGATCCAAATAAATAATTTCTAATGAAACTGTTTCTTGAAAATTGAATTACAACAAATAAATTGTAAATTCGTTTTTCAAGAAACAGTTTATTATTTGGCTTTTACTATTAGAGTATTTGAAATATGAATAATACCACGCTCAAACAAATTGCCTCTCAATTGGGAATTTCTATAACAACCGTTTCAAAGTCTTTGAAAGGGTATTCAGATGTTAGTGAAAAAACAAAAAAAGCAGTTCTCGATTTAGCAAAGCAGCTAAATTACACTCCAAATAGTTTTGCTGTAAACTTAAGGACCAGGGAGTCCAAGACAATAGGTTTGATAATCCCTACCGTTGTACATAATTTTTTTTCAAATGTGATTGAAGGAGTTCTTGAAGAAGCTGAGAAAAGAGACTATATGGTTATCATCTTACAATCAAACGAAAAACTTGAACTTGAAAAGAAACAAATTGACCTTCTCATGAATAAAAGAGTCGATGGAATTTTAATCTCTTTATCTAACGAAACTGGAGAATTTCAACATTTAAACGCCATTCTTTCTCACAACACCCCTCTTGTACTTTTTGATAAAATTGCAAAGCTTGTTAATTGTTCCAAAGTGACAATCAATGATAAAAAAGCAGCTTACGATGCTGTGTCTTATCTTATAAAAAAAGGATATAAAAAAATTGCCCATTTTAGAGGCTCTTATCTGCCCCAAAATTCTATAGACCGCTTTTTAGGCTACAAAAAAGCATTAGAAGACAACAACATAGCATACGATTCCTCTTTAGTTTTTGTTTGCGAAAACAATATGGATTTTGAAGATGGTTACGAAAATGCTAGAAAGGCTGTTATGGAACATCCTGAAATTGACGCGATTTTTGCAGTAACTGATTTGGTTGCGATAGGGATTATTAAATATTTAAATGACGTCGAAATTGCAATTCCAAAACAAATTGCTGTTTTTGGTTTCAGCAATTGGTTTATGTCAAGTGTAATAAGCCCTAAACTTTCAACAATTGACCAGCCTGGTTTTGAAATTGGAAGAAAATCCGCTGCTGTTTTATTCGATGAAATTAATTTAAAAAAGAATAATTCACCTATAGTTTTTCAGTCAATTGAATTGGAAACTAGCATAATTGAAAGAGAGTCAACTTAAAATCTCTACTATTTTAAAATAGTTAACCCTACTATTTACTTAACTGATTATTACTAATTTGTTTATTTTGATAAAAAAAACAGAAATATAATAAAAATTAATACCTTGTAAAAGAATATATGAAAGCATAGTCATTTTTCATAAACATAAAAGAAAGGCTCATTAAGTCTTAAAAGAGAAGCTGTTTCTAAAAAATATTTTTATAAAATTAAATACATAGAAATCCGATTCATGAAAGACATCACTCTTAAAGAAATTGCAACGAAATTAGGTATTTCGATAACAACTGTTTCAAAAGCTTTGAAAAACTACCCAGATGTTAGTGCAAAAACGAAACAAGCAGTAATTGATCTTGCCCAAAATCTACACTATACTCCTAACAGTTTTGCTGTAAATCTAAGAACAAAGGAATCAAAAACTATTGGTTTAATTATTCCTGAAGTAGTACATCATTTTTTCTCAAATGTGGTAAATGCCATCATTGATGAAGCCGAAAAAAATGGTTATTTAGTTATTATTTTACAATCGAACGAATCATTAACTCTAGAGAAAAAGCAGGTAGAACTTTTGATCAAAAAAAGAGTTGATGGCATAATTATTTCACTTTCCAATGAGTCAAATAATGATGATCATTTAAAAGAAATCATCGACAGGAACATTCCTTTTGTCATGTTTGATAAAATCAACAAATTAATCAACTGTTCAAAAGTAATTATAGATGACCAAAAAGCTGCATTTAATGCTGTTCAGCACTTAATTACTACTGGCTGTAAAAAAATCGCTCACATTCGCGGCCCTTTAAATCCACAAAATTCAATTGACCGTTACATTGGATATAAGAAAGCATTAGAAAAAAGCAATATCCCTTTTGATGCCAGATTAGTTTACACATGCGAAACCGTGACTTTTCAAGAAGGATTAGATTTTGCAAAACAAATACTACATGACCACCCTGATGTTGATGGTATATTTGCAGTTACAGATTTGGTTGCAGTGGGCGTATTATCTTATTTCAATGACCATAAAATTAAAGTTCCACAACAAGTTTCGGTAATTGGTTTCAGCAATTGGTTTATGTCACAAGTCCTAACACCTAAATTGAGTACTATAGATCAGCCAAGTCACGAAATGGGAATTGAGTCTTTTAACTTACTATTAGAAGAAATGAATTGTCATAAAGAAGACATTCCATTTATACCAAGAACTATTGAATTACCAACAAATATTATTATACGAGAATCTACTATCAAATCTAATTAACTTCATCTAACTTAAAGTCAGTCAATTAGAAACTGGATTTATTGTAAAAAATCAATGTTTCGCTTAATTCCCTGAAATTTTGCTCTTTTAAGAGGCGAATTTTTAAACACAATTTTAAATGTTTCTTCAGTAACGTCTTTCCAGTCTTTTTTGGACATCGAAAGCAATTCTGGATTTGGATTTAACAACGGTTCACTATGTGCTTTTGAAAACTTATTCCATGGACAAACATCCTGGCATACGTCACAACCAAAAGCCCAATCATCAAATTTTCCTTTCATTTCTTGTGGAATATTTTCTTTTAGCTCTATTGTAAAATAAGAAATGCATTTACTGCCATCCACAATATACGGTGCCACAATCGCTTCCGTTGGACAAGCGTCAATACAAGCCGTACAAGTTCCACAATGATCTGTTGTAGCATTATCATATTCTAATTCTAAGTCGATAATAAGCTCGGCAATAAAGTAAAAAGATCCTGTTTTCTGAGTCAACAAATTACTGTTTTTACCGACCCATCCTAAACCACTTTTTGCAGCCCAAGCTTTATCGAGCACCGGCGCAGAATCTACAAAAGCACGTCCTGAAACTTCACCTATAGTTGCTTGAATAGAAAATAAAAATTCTTTAAGTTTTTCTTTAATTACAAAATGATAATCCTGCCCATAGGCATACTTTGAAATCTTATACGAATCAGCATTTTGAATCTGTTCCGGAAAATAATTTAATAAAAGAGAAACAACGCTTTTCGCATCATCAACCAGTAAAGTAGGATTTAAGCGTTTGTCAAAATGGCTTTCCATGTATGCCATTTCACCATTTCTTTTATTAGTAAGCCAAGCTTCTAACCGAGGCGCTTCCTCCTCTAAAAACCCGGCCTTAGAAATACCACATGACAAAAAACCGAGACGTTTAGCTTCGGCTTTAATGAACTGAGTGTATTTAGATTTGTGAATAATGATACAAAAGTTAAAATTAATAGTTTATCAAACTCCTGACAGAAGTGCCAAAACTATCTCATATTTTTAATAGCCAGCTGAAAAAAGTTCCTAAAATTAAAACAAGCCGCCTTGAATATTTGTATTTAATTTTCCTAAATGTTTATAAGCTTTATCGGTAACTTCCCTACCTCTAGGGGTCCTCATGATAAACCCTTCTTGAATAAGAAACGGTTCGTATACTTCTTCTATTGTTTCGCTACTTTCGGATACGGCTGTTGCCAAAGTTGACAAACCTACGGGTCCGCCCTTGAACTTTTCAATAATTGTTGTAAGTATTTTATTGTCCATTTCATCTAATCCATGAGCATCTACGTTAAGTGCTTTTAGTGCATAACGGGCAATTTCAATATCAATTTTACCATTGCCTTTTATTTGCGCAAAATCACGAACACGACGCAATAATGCATTGGCAATACGTGGCGTCCCTCTACTTCTACCTGCAATTTCAATCGCTGCTTCCATAGTGATAGGCATTTTGAATATGGCAGCGCTTCGTTCCACGATTGTGGTTAATAGCTCCGTAGTATAATATTGCAACCGTGATGATATTCCAAAGCGGGCTCTCATGGGAGCGGTTAAGAGTCCGGAGCGCGTCGTAGCACCAATTAATGTAAATGGGTTTAAATTAATTTGAACCGTCCGAGCATTTGGCCCAGATTCAATCATTATATCAATCTTGAAGTCTTCCATTGCCGAATACAGATATTCTTCAACTATGGGACTTAAACGATGAATTTCATCAATAAACAATACATCCCGCTCTTCAAGATTAGTTAACAAACCTGCTAAATCCCCAGGCTTGTCTAAAACGGGTCCTGAAGTAATTTTTATCCCTACTTGCAGCTCATTAGCAAGAATATTGGCCAAAGTAGTTTTTCCTAAACCTGGAGGACCATGAAAAAGGGTATGGTCAAGTGCTTCATTTCTCTGATTTGCTGCCTGAACAAAAACTTTTAAGTTTTCTAATATCTGGTCTTGACCAGCAAAATCATCAAATGAAAGCGGCCTTAATCTTTTTTCCAGATCAAGTTCTTCTGCATTATAACCGTTTGCTGTTGGGTCTAAATTCTCATTCATTTAACAAAGATAAAGAAAGTATTTAGTTTGGAAGAATTCCGCCTAAAGACTTTACCAAAATTGTCCATGAAAAGCAATTATGGATTGCTCCTGACAAACACCTTTGCTATTGGTACTACTTCTTAGAAAAACCCATACCGACAAATCATAAAAAAAGCCCCTACTTTCGTAGCGGCTAAATATTATATTAAGATTAGTGATGTAATACTTCTTCACCTTCTTTCATTGGTACATTTTGAGGTACAAAATCAACATCGTGTGCTGGATTACTGTAATCATAAGGCCAACGGTATACTTCAGGAATTTCTCCTGGCCAGTTACCGTGCATATGCTCTACAGGCGCAGTCCATTCAAGAGTATTAGATTTCCAAGGATTTTGAACCGATTTTTTTCCGTAAAAAATACTACTGAAAAAATTGTATAAAAACACCAATTGAAAAGCTCCACCAATCAAAGCGAATGTAGTTATAAGAACGTTTACATTTTGTAAATCATCAAATAATGGAAAGTTTGTATTTGTATAATAACGTCTTGGCAAACCAGCTAATCCTATAAAGTGCATTGGAAAAAACACACCGTAAGCACAAACTGCCGTTACCCAAAAGTGAACATACCCCAGATTCTTATTAAGCATTCTTCCATACATTTTTGGAAACCAGTGATAAATACCGGCAAACATACCATAAAGAGCAGAAATACCCATTACTAAGTGAAAGTGAGCAACAACAAAATACGTATCGTGAACATTGATGTCCAATGTACTATCTCCAAGGATAATACCCGTCAAACCACCTGTTATAAAAGTAGAAACTAAACCAATTGAAAACAACATGGCCGGATTCAATTGTAAATTTCCTTTCCAAAGTGTTGTAATATAATTAAAGGCTTTTACAGCAGAAGGAATAGCAATCAACAAAGTTGTAAATGTAAATACAGACCCTAAGAATGGATTCATTCCTGATATGAACATATGATGCCCCCAAACAATTGTTGACAAGAATGCAATTGCTAAAATTGACATAATCATCGCTCTGTATCCAAAAATTGGTTTACGAGAGTTAGTAGCAATAACTTCAGATGTAATACCCAAAGCAGGTAATAATACAATATAAACTTCAGGATGTCCTAAAAACCAAAATAAGTGTTCAAACAAAACTGGAGAACCACCTTGATAATGCAATACTTCACCAGCAATATAAATATCAGATAAGAAGAACGATGTTCCAAAGCTTCTGTCAAAAATCAACAACAAAGCAGCTGACAATAAAACTGGAAAAGAAACAATACCAATGATTGCAGTAACGAAGAAAGCCCAAATAGTAAGTGGCAATCTTGTCATAGACATTCCTTTAGTTCTAAGATTGATAACTGTAACTACATAGTTTAAAGATCCCATTAGTGAAGATGCAATAAATATAGCCATAGAAACTAACCATAAAGTCATACCCATTCCTGAACCTGGAATTGCTTGTGGCAACGCACTTAACGGCGGATAAATAGTCCAACCAGCTGACGCTGGTCCAGCCTCTACGAATAATGAACAAACCATGATTACACTTGATAAAAAGAATAACCAATAAGAAATCATATTCATAAAACCAGATGCCATATCCCGCGCACCAATCTGAAGTGGAATCAATAAATTACTAAAAGTTCCGCTCAATCCGGCGGTAAGAACGAAAAACACCATTATCGTTCCGTGAATTGTTACTAATGCCAAATAAATATCATTAGCCATAACTCCATTTGGAGCAAATTTATCACCAAGTAAAATATTAAATATTTTAAATGATTCTTCTGGCCATGCCAATTGCATTCTAAAAAGCATAGACATACCAACACCAATAACCCCCATAATTATACCAGTTAAAAGGTATTGTTTGGCAATCATCTTGTGATCAATACTAAAGATATATTTAGTAATGAAAGTGTCTTTATGGTGATGTTCGTGTTCGTGATCGTGTCCGTGATCGTGACCTTCTGCTGACATATATGTATACTTTAAATTTTTCTTAATAATTATTTCATAGCTATTTTAACAACAGCTGCGGAGTCTTTGGTACCTGTAGAATCTGTACCTGTTCCTCCTTCAACGGGAGCCGGTTCAGTGGCAGTTTTCACCTCTTGTACTAAAGTTGCTTTATCACTTAACCATTTTTTATAATCTTCCGGAGTATCTACAATAATCTTCATTTGCATATTGTAATGAGATGCCCCACATATTTTATTACACAACAACAAGTAGTCAAAAGTATATGGATCAAGTGCCGTTTCTCCTTTAGCTACCAACTCAATACTTTTTTTAGATCTTAGCGTATTTATTTTAGATACTTTTTCCACCATAAAAGGTAACTCTCTATATTCGGCTGTTGTATAAATTGGCGTAAATGCAAATTCAGTAACCATTCCAGGAACACAGTTCATCTGAGCTCTAAAATGTGGCATATAAGCAGAATGCAAAACATCTTGTGAACGCATTTTAAAATGCACTTTTTTGCCTTTAGGGATATGTAATTCCGTTACAACAATGTCATCTTGCGAATATGGATCAGACAAATCAACACCTACTGAGTTAGCACCTTCAATAAATCTAACATTAGCCTTACCTAATACATTATCATTTCCTGAATATCTAGCTTTCCAGTTAAATTGTTGTGCATACAATTCTATAACAATAGTATCTTCGTCTTCATCAACAAACATAATATTTGTCCAAGCATACAAACCATAAAGAATTAAACCTGCAAGAACAACAGCCGGAATAACACTCCAGATTGCTTCTAGTTTATTGTTGTCTGCAAAATATAATGCTTTTTGATCCTTTTTACCTCTGTATTTAAACGCAAAATAATGTAAAAGAACTTGAGTAATTGCTTGAACAATAAAAATCAAGACCCATGTAATATTCATAAGACTATCTACAAGTGTTCCATGCTCTGAAGCAGGTGTATGAAGAACAAGCGGACCCCATTTAAACAATCCGTAGATTGTAAAAATATAAATGAATGCCAAGAAACCAAACATTAAATAACCTTGTACATTGTTATCATTATCAGTAGCTACTTGAGAACTGTCCGAATTTGAACCTACTTGCGTAAGGTCGAATATTTTCGTCAATTGCCACAAAGCAACAGCTAATAAAACTAAAACTATAATTACCAACAAACTTGTCATCTGTTTTTTTCTTTAAATATTAATAATGAAAATGTTTACTTTCTTCTATAAATGGATTTCTTTTTGGCAACAAAGGAGCTTTAGTCAATGCTGTAAAAACAACATAAATAAATAATCCTAGAAAGAAAAGAACCGATGCAATTTCTGAAATTCCGATAAACCATCTATCTCCTACTGTTCCTGGCATTATCATATTAAAGAAATCTATATAATGTCCTAGTAATATTACAATACCTGCCATTACTAGTACCCATGTAATTCTTTTGAAATCTGTATTTATCAAAATCAAAATTGGAAACAAGAAGTTCATCACAACAGCACCAAAGAAAGGAAGATTATACAATTGTATTCTTGTTATAAAGTAAGTTACCTCTTCTGGAATATTCGCGTACCATATTAACATGAATTGTGAAAACCATAAGTAAGTCCAAAAAACACTTATTCCAAACATAAATTTAGCTAAATCATGGATATGACTTGTATTAACATGTTCTAAATATCCTCTTGATTTTAAATACAATGTCACCATAGTAATCATAGTGATACCACTTACAAAAAAACTGGCAAAAACATACCATCCAAATAATGTACTAAACCAATGAGGGTCAATAGACATAATCCAATCCCAAGACATAATAGATTCTGATACAATAAAGAACACTAAAAATCCTGCAGATATTTTAAAATTCTTTTTGTACAAATTGTCATCTATAGCTTCATCCTGCGCTAAACAATTTTTAGTAGAATAATAACGGTATAAATTCCATCCAAATAAAAATATAGCCGCTCTAACAATCCAAAAAGGAAAATTTAAATACCCCGCTTTCGTTTGGATTATTTTATCGTGAGCTACAACTTCAGGATCTAACCAAATAAACAAATGATTAAAATGCAAACCACATAATATCAGGAAAATAAAAAACAAAACCGATCCTACCGGTAAATAAGCTGTTATACCTTGCATTACTCTGAACAAAACTGGAGACCACCCCGCTTGTGCTACTTGTTGAATAGCATAAAAAGCTAGAACACCCATTGACATAAGCAAGAAAAAAATACAAGCGACATATAATGCGGCCCATGGCTTATTCTGCAGTTGATGCAAAACATGAGTTAAATGTTCTTTGTGCTCAGTAGCTTCTTTAGCATGACTTGCTTCTTTGTGCTCAGCTGTCACTTCATTTTCTTTGTGAGAAGAATTTGAAACTTCATGCTGAACTTCACCATGACCACCATGACTATCAGCAGCAAGCAGATTCTCAACTTCTTGAATATCTTTTGGTGCAGTTAAAAAACCATATCCAATTCCCAAAAGACCAACAGCCATTAAGATGAAAGAAAAAGTTTTTAATTTACTTGAAAATGTATACATATCTATTACGATCAGTTTGTTCAACAATTATAATTCGCTTTTTAGTTTTAGAACATAGTCAGTAACTAACCATCGTTCATGGGCACTCAATTGATTAGCGTGTGAACCCATTGCATTTAAACCATACGTTATTACATGGAAGACACTTCCTTCTGTAATTGGTCTATCAGCATAGCTTGGTACCCCAAGAAATTTTTCTCTTTCAACTAATTTACCTTTACCATTTCCAGTTGCACCATGACAACTTACACAATAAATTTCAAAAAGTGCTTTCCCCTCTTCAGAATTAGTATTCAAAGAATCTAATGGTGACTTAAGATTGGCTTTTGCCAATTCATAACCAGCAGTAGAATTTTCATAATCATAAACTTCAAATCCTCTGTTTATAGTTCCTGACACAGGAAGCTGACCTACTTTACCATTGTTAAATGCATCCGATTCAGAATAAGTTTCATACCCAACTGACTCATACATATTTGGAAAATACTGATAGTTTGGCGCTGCATTATTATGACAAGACGCGACTAAAATAGTTAAACCAAATAAAAGTGTTATTTTATATATCCTTTTCATAGCTATGATTACTGCTTTTCTATTACTTTAACTTCTACTGCTCCTGTATTTTTGAAAAATGAAACTAACTCTTCTTCATTATCATTAATAGCAACTTCCATCAAAAAATGATCATCTGTTGTTCTCACGTCTGGATTCTCAGCTTCCTTGAATGGCCATAATTTACTTCTCATATAAAAAGTAATAACCATTAAATGCGCAGCAAAGAAAACCGTTTCTTCAAACATAATCGGCACGAACGCCGGCATATTTTCTATATAACTAAAACTTGGTTTACCACCAATATCCTGTGGCCAATCCTGAATCATTATATAGTTCATCATCCAAGTTCCAAAAGACAAACCAATCAATCCATAAATAAAAGCACAGATAGCTAATCTTGTAGGAGCAAGCCCCATCGCTTTATCCAAACCGTGTACCGGAAAAGGAGTAAAAACTTCTTCAATATGATGATGTGCTGCACGCGTTTTTTTAACGGCATCCATCAATATATCATCGTCATTGTATATGGCGTATATTACTTTATTACTCATGATGTAAATCTTTATTTGCTTCTCTTTCTCTTTTATAATTATCTCCAGTCCCTTTTAATATTGTTTTTACTTCCGCTTGAGCAATTACCGGGAATGTTCTAGAATATAATAAAAACAAAACAAAGAAGAAACCTATTGTTCCAATAAAAATACCAATATCCACGAATGTTGGTGAGAACATTGTCCAAGAAGATGGTAAGTAATCTCTATGTAAGGAAGTTACAATAATTACAAATCTTTCAAACCACATTCCAATATTTACAACAATTGAAATTATAAAAGAAAACATAATACTTGTTCTCAATTTTTTGAACCACATAAATTGTGGCGAAAATACATTACATGTCATCATTGACCAATATGCCCACCAGTAAGGTCCGGTAGCTCTGTTTAAGAAAGCATATTGTTCGTATTCCACACCAGAGTACCAAGCAATAAATAGCTCAGTAATATAGGCAACACCCACGATAGAACCTGTAATCATAATTACAATATTCATTAACTCTATGTGTTGTATTGTGATATACCCTTCTAAATTAGATACTTTTCTCATAATTATAAGCAAAGTATTTACCATCGCAAATCCAGAGAAAACCGCTCCAGCAACAAAGTACGGAGGAAAGATTGTAGTATGCCATCCAGGAATAACTGAAGTAGCAAAGTCCATGGATACAATAGTGTGTACAGAAAGTACAAGTGGAGTAGCTAAACCTGCAAGAACCAAAGAAACTTCTTCAAAACGCTGCCAGTCTTTTGCTCTACCACTCCATCCAAAACTTAGAATTGAATACACTCTTTTGTTAAAAGGAGTTATTGCTCTGTCACGTAACATGGCAAAATCAGGCAGTAAACCAGTCCACCAGAAAACTAATGAAACAGAAAGGTACGTTGAAATTGCAAATACATCCCAAAGTAATGGCGAGTTAAAGTTTACCCAAAGCGAACCGAATTGATTCGGAATTGGTAAAACCCAATACGCTAACCATGGACGACCCATGTGAATAATTGGAAATAGACCCGCTTGAATAACGGAGAAAATTGTCATTGCTTCTGCAGAACGGTTAATAGCCATTCTCCAACGTTGACGGAAAAGTAATAATACAGCAGAAATTAACGTTCCTGCGTGGCCAATACCAACCCACCAAACAAAGTTCGTGATATCCCAAGCCCAACCAACTGTTTTATTTAATCCCCATGTTCCAATACCTGTAGATACGGTGTAAATTATACAGCCTAATCCCCATAGGAAGGCTATTAATGCGATTGAAAACACAATCCACCAATGTTTGTTTGCTTTACCCTCAACAGGTGCAGCTACATCTACAGTTACATCGTGATATGATTTATCACCTATAACTAAAGGTTTTCTAATGGTTGCTTCGTAGTGAGACGACATAATCCTTTATATTGATTCTTAATTAATTATTTTTTGTACTAGGTATTTCTAACTTTAACGTGATAAATCACATTTGGTTTTGTTCCAACATGCTCCAATAAATGATACATTCTATCATCAGCAGCTAATTTAGTCACTTCTGCTTCTTTATCATTTACATCACCAAATACCATTGCTCCAGTAGAACAAGCACTTGAACATGCAGTTTGGAATTCACCATCTACGATTGCTCTTCCTTCTCTTTTTGCTTTTAAAATTGTTGCCTGCGTCATTTGAATACACATAGAACATTTTTCCATAACACCACGTGAACGAACATTAACATCTGGATTTAATACCATACGTCCTAAATCATCATTCATATGATAATCGAATTCACTGTTTTTGTTATATAAAAACCAGTTAAAACGACGCACTTTGTAAGGACAGTTGTTAGCACAGTAACGCGTACCAACACATCTGTTATACGCCATATGATTTTGACCTTGACGACCATGTGAAGTTGCAGCAACTGGACAAACCGTTTCGCAAGGCGCATGATTACAATGTTGACACATTACAGGTTGAAAAGAAACTTGTGGGTTATCACCCGCTTTTTCCATTTCATTAAATGTAGATAATGAACTTGATAAACCAGCTATATTTTCTTTTCTTTCATTATCTCCTTCGAATGTACTTTCAGATGAATAATATCTATCGATACGCAACCAGTGCATGTCACGACTTCTTCTGACTTCTGACTTCCCAACAACTGGAACGTTATTTTCTGCATGACAAGCAATTACACAAGCACCACAGCCGGTACAAGCATTTAAGTCGATAGAAAGATTAAAATGATGTCCGATAGAACGGTCAAAAGAATCCCATAAATCAACTTTAGTTGCTTCTACTTCTTTGTGATCTAACGACACCATTGGTTGTTCGTTCCACTCTTTAGCATCTTTTGTATTGAATATCTCCAAAGAAGTTTCTTTAATAATATCCCCTCTTCCCATCAATGTTTTCTGACCTTGAACACAAGCAAACTCGTGTTCTCCTCCAGCTTTCACCAATGTAATAGACTGTACATTATTGAAACCTTTATATAAAGAATAGGCATTTAAACCTACCATCATTTCTTCTTTCAAAGCCGCTTTACGACCATATCCTAAAGCTAAACCAACAGTCCCAACAGCTTGACCAGGTTGAACAATTACTGGAACATTTTCTAATTTAATTCCATCTGCAGTAGTTATAGTAGCGTAGCTTCCGTTTAAACCACCATTAGCAACAATTTCATTAGACAATTCGTATTTCTTAGCATCAGCATTCGAAACAGTAACATAATTATCCCAAGAAACTCTTGTAATTGGATCTGGAAACTCTTGCAGCCAAGGGTTATTAGCTTGCTGTCCATCTCCCATACCTGTTTTAGTATACAAAACAAGCTCTAATCCTTCAGTTGCTTTTGATTGCGCTAAAGCGTTTGCAGCAGCACTATAATCGGCAGAACCTGCAGATACCGTTGGCACAACACCAACAAAAATACCATCATGTAATACTTTATTCCAAGAAGAACCTGCGATTAATGTTGAAGCATTAGCTTTAATATAATCATAGAATGTTCCTGAAACACCGTTTAAGGATAATAAAATATCTTGAAATTGCTTAGTCTTGAAAAGAGGACGAATCGTAGGCTGTGTTATTCCGTAAGTACCTTTGGTAATACTAACATCATTCCATGATTCTAAATAATGAGGAACTGCAGCTGCAATCGTACTTACTAGAGCAGTTTCATCTTCTTTTAAAGAAAATGATACAGATGTTTTTACTTTTTTAAGCCCCTCAACAAAAGAAGCACTATCGGCTAAAGTATACACTGGATTAACACCACTCATAATTAAAGTATGAACACTTCCTGCCTTCATATCCTTAATTAATTGAGCCACTTTTTCGTTAGATCCTTTTCTTATTTGTCTTGTACCAGAAGCATTAAAAGCTTCACTTGCCAACACCTGATTGATCGCTAAAACTAATAATTGAGCATTTTTGTCCTGAATACCAGAAACCAACACTCCTTTTGAACCGGCAGCTGTTAATTGTTGAGCTGCTTTTGTTACTTCCGCTTTAAAATTCCCATCTAAACTTACTGCAACTGCAGAACCAGTCACAATATTATAAATGTGCACTAATGCTTGTTTTTGATTAGCGGTTGACATTGGCACACGCTTATCAGCGGCAGCACCAGACAAAGTCATATTAGCTTCTAGTTGAAAATGACGAGACATTTTTCCGTTTTTCGGAATTCTACCTTGAGCATAACCAGAATCATAACCTCCACCTTGCCAATCTCCAAGAAAATCTGCACCAACAGAAACTATAAGAGAAGCTTTTGAAAAATCATAATCTACCAAAGCTCTTTCACCGTAAACCGCTTCAAATGCATCAAGTGCCTCAGAAGAAGATACAGCATCGTAAACTACATGTTTTGAGTTTGGGTTTTTAGCGATAAAATCTCCAATTAACTTTTCAGTTGACGGACTCGCTAATGTATTTGTTAACAAGACAATTTGACCACCATTTGCTTTGGCCTCATCAATACTTGACTTAATTTTTGAATCAACAACAGACCAAGCTACATCTTTACCTTCCATTTTTGGCTCCTTCAAACGCATGCTATCATATAATGATAAGATAGACGCGTGAATTCTTGCATTGGCAGTAAATTTTGCTCCAGTAATAGTATTATTATCTATTTTAATAGGACGCCCTTCACGTGTTTTAACTAAAAGGTTTGCAAAATCAAAACCGTCAAAAACAGAAGTTGCATAATAATCTGCTACTCCAGGAATAATTTGCTCTGGTTGCAACACGTAAGGTATTGACTTATGCACAGGTCCTTCGCAAGCCGCAAGCGTAGCTGCCGCAGTACTAAATCCAACGTACTTTAAAAAATCACGACGTGTTGTAGAAGAAGACGACAATGCATCATTATTTCCTAAAAATTCATCTGTAGGAATTTCTTCAACAAATTCGTTGTTTTTAAGCGCCTCAACAATAGAACTATTTCCGTCTAGTTCTTCAACACTTTTCCAGTATTTTTTGTTTGATGACATATATAAATATTAAAATCTTAATAATTTGATTAATAGTGACATTTACCGCATTCTAAACCTCCCATTTGTGCTGCAGTCAATTTTTCTACACCATATTTTTTAGAAAGCTGTTCATGGATTTTAGTATAATACTCATTGCCTTCCATCTTAACATCTGTTTTTCTGTGGCAATCTACACACCAACCCATTGTAAGCGGAGCGAATTGTTTTTGAATCTCGTATTCCTGAACAGGACCATGACAAGTCTGACATTCTATACCAGCAACCGTAACGTGTTGCGAGTGATTAAAATAAACGAAATCAGGTAAATTATGAATTCGAACCCATTTTACCGGTTGTGTTTTTCCAGTATACGTCTGAGTTGTTTTATCCCATCCCACTGCTGTATATAATTTTTGGATTTGCTCATCATAGAACGCCTTGCTGTATTCTGGAGTAGCAGTAGTCTCGGCAACTTCCGAAATGTTTTTATGACAATTCATACAAACATTCAACGAAGGAATACCTGCAGTTTTACTTACTCGCGCAGCAGAGTGACAATATTTACAATTTATTTCATTATCACCAGCATGTATCTTGTGCGAATAATGAATTGGCTGAATTGGCGCATAATCTTGATCAACACCTACCTGCATTAAAAAACCATACACAAAATACGCACCTGACAACAATAGAAAAATTGAAGTAACTAACACCAAAAATTGATTTCTTGCAAATGCCTTCCAAATTGGTAATGTCGGCTCTTTTGGAGCAACTACTATTCCATTTGATTTAGCTACTTTTCGCAATACATTGTTTACCAAAAACAACATTACTACAAGCATTGCCATAACAAGCGCGAGAGCACCTAGAATAACGTTGTTTGAAATACCACCGCTTTCAGTACCAGCAGTACCCGCAGCAGTTGCAGCACCTGCCGCCACCGGAGCTTCCGCTTTTGGTTCAGAAGTATATGCAATAATATTATCAATATCCCCAGTTGACAATTGAGGGAAAGCAGTCATTACTGCTTTATTGTTTTCTTCAAAAACTTTTACAGCCTGAGCGTCTCCAGATTTAATCAAATCAGAGCTATTACTAACCCATTTGTAAATCCACGACATTTCATACTTACCAGACACGCCTCTAAGAGCCGGGCCCGTAGATTTAGCATCCAATTTATGACATGCAGCACAATTTGCATTAAAAAGTTCTTTACCTTTTACAGCATCTCCACCTGTTGCTGCAGCAGGAGCCGCAGACGCATCGACTGCTGCAGGTGCAGCGTCTTGAGCAAATGAAGTTAGAGAGAAAATTAGCGTTAAAGCTAAGCCTAAATATAATTTCCTTGAGATCGAATTATGGTTACCCACCTTTTTCATATAGTATAATGATTATCTACTAAAATTGGTACGGTTTTTTCTATAAACATTTTGAGAAAAAACGAATACATTATTTTAAAACTTGCACAAAAATACGACTTAAGAACTATTCTCAAAACCTTAAAATAGTCTTAAATTCAATTTATATTAATTCTAAATAATATTTATTATTTCCTTTCAATCTATAAATACTACTTTTGTCTAAAAACTATCACATTATGAGAATTTTAACAACTAAAAAAGCCTTTTTTTACGCAGCAACTTTATGCCTCACCGCTAGCTATATAAATGCCCAAGATGCAAATATCTCCGTAAGTCAAGACCCAAAATTCGAACAATTACTAAATGAAAAAAGAAAAACAAACGTTTCAAACGCCGTAAACGACCGGTATAAAATTCAAATTTTTAGCGGAGACAGTGAAAAGGCAAAGAAAACATTGACCGAATTCAAACAAGAATTTAGCGACGTCGACGGAACAATTATATTCAACACCCCGAATTATAAGGTCTGGATTGGGAATTTCAAATCACGCATAGAAGCAGAAAGAAATTTAATAAAGATTAGAAAAAAATACACTAACGTGCATTTGATAAAACCTAACAAGTAGCATAAATTACTCAAAGTCTGCCGCGTGAATACAACTATTCTAAAAACCTTTTTGTAAATCCAGGCTACTATATTGCAGATTTAAAAAACAAGCGATTGTTGAATAGAAGCAATTCTATTCTCAATCGCTTATTTGCTAACACTATTTACTAATAAGACAATGAGTGAAAAGCGACTCCGAAGCCAAGGTGATAAATTAGTTACTGTAAAACTTTACAATCAACAAACCAAGTTACTTCCAAAAACACTCTTCAAATTGTGTCAACTTGTATCGAAGACAAAACCGAATCACTACGATTCTAACACCTTGCATTTTTTGTGTAAATTTGAAATAGAGACTATAAATAAACTATCTATTAGAAAGAACAAACACTCATAACTGTAGCGTCGAAGAAAAGAATCTTGCGATGGGATTGGCTAAAAAAGAAACCCTGGGAAAACAAAAGGAATCATAACTGCCGACATCGAACGAATACTATTCGTGAACTTCACTTGTCTCTGCACAAACATTTACTGATTCAATCATGATTTAATAAAATTTTTGGCAATAAAATCAAATTGTTCATTATCTAAGTTCTTAACCGCTCCAACAAAACGCACACAATTGAACTTAACGGAATAAAAAAACAACCCTCGAAATATAGCATTCAAATAGCATCACTGCATTAGAATAGAAGAAGGCCTCAAAATCTAAAAAAGTGAATACACCTAAAACACACAATCAACACTATCCTTATATACTACAGTAGTCAAATCTAGAATTCACATACTTAATCAGAAATTTCACCATGCTTAATCTAAACGCAATCAATTTGAATATAAATTTTAAGTTACTCTCCTTTCCAAGAAAAATTACGGTTCGGTAATCCAAAAATTATCCCACATTCACTAATACCTTACACCTCCCATTAACAGTTTCAAACTATAATACAGACTGCCTTCCATTATTAGCATCAAAGAAAATCCAACTAATTTATACTGGGTATATTTTAAAACAAAAAAAATCCCGATTTCTCGGGATTTTAATTTTAATATATTGAAATTCTATTTCAATTTCTTTTTAACCGCTACCTCATGGTACGATTCAATAACATCTCTTTCTTCAATATCGTTATAACCTTTTACTTGAATACCACAATCGTATCCTTTAGCTACTTCTTTCACATCGTCTTTGAAACGTTTCAACGCTAACAATTCTCCTGTAAAGACAACAACACCTTCTCTAATGATTCTCATTTTAGCACTTCTGGCAATTTTACCGTCCATTACCATACATCCTGCAATTGAACCAACTTTAGAAATCTTGAAGATCTCTCTAATCTCAGCAGTACCCAAAATTTCTTCTTTCATTTCCGGAGCTAACATTCCCTCCATTGCATCTTTCAAATCATCTATAGCAGCATAGATAATAGAGTAGTAACGGATATCGATTTCCTCTTTATCAGCTAATTGTCTTGCATTTCCAGCAGGACGAACATTAAATCCGATAATAATTGCGTCTGACGCAGAAGCCAACATTACGTCAGTTTCTGTAATAGCACCAACACCTTTATGTATAATATTAATTTGAATCTCTTCAGTAGATAATTTAGAGAACGAATCAGACAATGCTTCAACAGAACCATCAACATCTCCTTTAAGGATAATGTTCAATTCTTTAAATTGACCCAATGCTATTCTACGTCCAATCTCATCTAAAGTAATGTGTCGTTGCGTACGAACAGATTGTTCACGCATCAATTGAGAACGTTTCGAAGCGATTTGTTTCGCTTCTTTTTCGTCTTCAAAAATATTGAACTTATCACCCGCAGTTGCTGCTCCATCAAGACCTAAAACCGAAACCGGTGTCGAAGGGCCTGCAACAGTTACTATATTCCCCCTTTCATCATGCATGGCTTTAATTTTACCATGATGCTTACCAGCCAACATATAATCACCAATTCTCAAAGTTCCATTCTGAACTAATATCGTAGAAACATACCCTTTCCCTTTATCAAGGAAAGCCTCAACAACAGTTCCAGAAGCCGCTTTATTTGGATTTGCTTTCAAATCTAAAAGCTCAGCTTCTAGTAATACTTTTTCTAATAATTCTTTAACACCTGTTCCAACTTTTGCGGAAATATCATGTGATTGAATTTTTCCACCCCAATCTTCTACAAGCAAATTCATTCCCGCTAACCTTTCTTTTACTTTTTCAGGATTAGCATTTGGCTTATCAATTTTATTGATAGCAAATATGATAGGAACACCAGCAGCCTGAGCATGACTTATTGCTTCTTTAGTTTGCGGCATGATATCATCATCAGCAGCAATCACAATAATAGCAATATCGGTAACCTGAGCACCACGAGCACGCATCGCTGTAAAAGCTTCGTGACCCGGTGTATCTAAGAATGCAATTTTTTGACCGTTATCTAAAGTTACTCCATAAGCACCTATATGCTGTGTGATTCCTCCAGATTCACCTGCAATTACATTTTCTTTACGAATGTAATCCAGTAACGAAGTTTTACCGTGATCGACATGTCCCATTACTGTTACAATTGGCGCTCTGAAAACTAAATCTTCTTCTCTATCTTCAACAACCTGAATCGCTTCTTCTATGTCTACTGTAATAAATTCAACTTCATAACCAAATTCGTCAGCAACGATAGTTAAAGTTTCTGCATCAAGACGTTGATTCATGGTAACCATGATTCCAAGTGACATACAAGTACCAATAACTTTAGTAATTGGCACATCCATCATGATAGCAATTTCACCTACAGTTACGAATTCAGTAACCTTAATAGTTTTACTTCCTTCATCAATAGCTCTTTGCTCATCATCAGATTTCTGACGGTGCGTATCTCTTTTATCTCTTCTATATTTAGCCGCTTTAGATTTACCTCCTTTACCTTGTAATTTTTCTAAAGTCTCTCTAATTTGATTTTTAACTTCTTCTTCCGTAGGCTCAACTTTCGCAACAATTGCAGGTCTGTTTCCTTTTACAAAACCAGGTCTTGCACTTCTGTTTGCATTGAATCCGCCACCACCTACATTAGGTGTAATCTTGTTAGGATTTGGAGCACCAGGAACTCCTGGTGTTGCAGGCGGCCTTGGAGCACCCGGCTTAGGAGCAATCCTTTTACGCTTGTTTTTATTTGCATTGGCTGCAGCCGAACCTGGAGCACCCGGTTTATTTGGAGTAATCTTAGGTTCTTCTTTTTTCTTTTTTGGTTTGTTGAATTGAGACAAATCAATTATCTGACCCGTCAAAGTAGTTCCGGATAGTTTTTGATATTGCGTTGTAATGGTTTCATCAACAGGCACCTCATCCGTCTTAACTACCTCAGCTTTTACAATCTCTTTTGGCTCTGCAGCGACTTCTTTAACAGCCTCTGGTTTTACCTCTTTAATTCCAACAACAGGTTTTACCTCTTTCTTGTCTGAAACAACTTTTTCTTCCAAAGGTTTTTCTTGCAAAGGTTTTTCTTGTGATGGCTTTTCTTGCGATGGTATTTCTGCTGAAATTTCTTTTTGAACAGATTTTACCTCAGGAGCTTTTGCCTCTGGAACCTCCGTTTTTTCAACAGCTTTTACAGGCGGAACGACGATAGCTTTCTTTGGATTAAGATCAATCTTACCCACTTGAACAGGACCTGCTATAACCGCTCTCGCTTTTATAACCTCTTGCTGTTTTAGACGCTCTTCCTCTTGTTTACGTTTATCTTCGATTTCTTTCTCTCGCTCTAAACGCAAAGCTTCTTTTTCTTTTCTTTTCTCTTCCCCTACTTCTTTCGAAGCTTCCTTATTCCCTTTGTCACCTGCAAACTGACCGCACAAGACATTGTATACATCATCAGAAATTTTTGTGTTTGGATTTGCCTCAATAGCAATCCCCTTATCTTTTAGATAATCCACAGCTCTTTCCAAAGAAATATTCAATTCCCTTAAAACTTTGTTTATTCTAATAATTCTCTCTTCAGACATAAAACCTTTTTATTATTACCTTTTTTGTTGTTCCTCACTCTAACCCTTTCCTAAGAAAAGGAATGCGAAAGTGGAATATTTATTTTGCTAGAAGAAATGACTAACTGTCAAATTCTTCTTTCAGTATTCTCATTACATCCAGAATCGTTTCCTCTTCTAGGTCTGTTCTTCTTACCAAATCTTCTACATCTTGTTTTAAAATACTTTTTGCAGTATCTAAACCAATTTTTGCAAATTCTTCAATAACCCAGTCTTCAATTTCATCTGAAAACTCAGTTAATTCAACATCATCCTCATCAGCAGTTGCCCCGGCTACATCACCCTCACGGATAACATCTAATTCATAGCCCGTTAATAAACCTGCTAATTTGATATTATGCCCACCACGACCAATTGCTTTGGAAACTTCTTCAAGCTTCAAGAAAACCTCTGCTCTTTTAGTATCTTCATTAATTTTAATCGAAGAAACTTTCGCAGGGCTTAATGCACGGGTGATATACAATTGAATGTTGCTGGTATAATTAATAACATCAATATTCTCGTTTCCTAATTCACGGACAATTCCATGAATACGAGAACCTTTCATACCTACACAAGCTCCAACTGGATCAATTCTATCGTCATAAGAATCTACAGCTACTTTTGCTTTTTCACCTGGAATCCTTACTACTTTTTTAACCATAATCAAACCGTCAAATACTTCTGGAATTTCTTGTTCAAATAATTTTTCCAAAAACTTCTCAGAAGTTCTAGACATAATAATTTGAGGTTTATTTCCTTTTAATTCAACGCTTTCAATTATTCCTCTTACATTATCTCCTTTGCGGAAAAAATCAGAAGGTATTTGCTTTTCTTTTGGTAAAATAATTTCATTTCCTTCATCATCAACCAAAATAACAACTCTAGGTCGTACATGGTGCACTTCCGCTGTATAAATATCACCTATTAAATCTTTAAATTGCTTGTAAAGATTCGTATTGTCATGTTCGTGAATTTTCGAAATTAAGTTTTGACGCAAGGCCAAAATAGCTCTTCTCCCTAAATCAATTAATTTTACCTCTTCAGAAACTTCTTCGCCAATTTCAAAATCAGCTTCAATCTTTCTAGCTTCTGTCAAAGTAATCTCTTCGTTTTCAAAATCTAGATCCTCGTCTGCAACGATCACTCTTCTTCTCCAAATTTCCATATCTCCCTTATCAGGATTTATAATAATATCGAAATTATCGTCTGAACCGTATTTTTTTTTCAATGCATTTCTAAATACATCTTCTAAAATTGCCATAAGCGTTACACGATCAATAAGTTTATCATCTTTAAACTCTGAGAATGAATCGATTAATGCTAAATTTTCCATGCGAATTCTTTAATTAAAATGTTACTGTAACAATTGCTTCTTTAATGTCTCCGTAAGGCAGTTTAAGTTCTTTTTGAACTGTTTCCTTTCCTTTTCCTATCTTTTTAGGCTCTCTTGCTTTCCATGACAAAATTACAAAATCATCATTAGCTTCCACTAATTCTGCTTCAATTATTTCTGCCCCAGTCTTTACAATCAATGTACGCCCTATATTTTTCTTGTACTGTCTTACTAATTTCAATGGCGACCCAACCCCTACCGAAGCTACCTCTAAAGAATAATCTTGTTCCTCCCGATCCAAATTATTATCTATAAAACGACTCACATCGATACAATCCTGAAGTGCGACTCCATTATCTCCATCTAAAGCCACAATAACCTTGAAAGCATCAGTGACAGTAAGGTCTATCAAAAAAATTGATGGCTTTTCTAAAAGGCATTCTGCCAATAACGTATTTACTTTTTCTTTAAATGTCATATTTTTATAAAAAGAGGGGACATTTAGTCCCCTCATTATCTAGATTTTAATAAATAACGGTGCAAATATAGTGTTTTTTTTTATTAATTAAAATAAACGATTGCTGTTAATATATTTCTTATCTTTAATGTAGCATTAAAATAACTGTTTTTTACATAATTTAATACTTTTTAATTATGAAACGAATTTTAGTACCAACCGATTTTTCAGAACACGCCGAGGACGCCTTGAAAGTAGCCGCACAAATTGCAAAAAAAAACAATTGCGAAATATTCTTACTGCATATGCTGGAATTACCAAGCCAGATGAGCGACGCTATTTCTGGTGGGAGCGGCATTCCAGAAGTAATGTTATTTATAAAAAAAGCAAACGAAACCTTTCAAAAAATCAAAGAACGTCCTTATTTAAATGGCATTTCAGTTAGCGAAACTGTTCACTTTGAAAGAGCATCGGATGGCATATTATCATTCTGTAAAAAAAACAAAATTGACTTAATTATTATGGGTTCCCATGGATCTTCCGGAATTGAAGAAATGCTAATCGGCTCCAATACTGAAAAAGTAGTGCGCCTTTCAGACATACCGGTTTTGGTCATTAAAAAAGATATCGGCAAATTTGAGGCTAGAAATCTCGTTTTCGCATCTGATTTTTCGCAAGAAATAAAAAAACCATTTAAAAAAATGATTGAATTTGCTAAAATCTTTGATGCAAATTTATTTTTAGTAATGATTTGCACTCCTAATAGTTTCAAAACAACCCTAGCTGCCGAAAAGACAATGAGTGCTTTTATTGCGGACTTTGACATTCAGAATTATTCCTTCCATATTTTCAACGATGTGAATGTCGAAAACGGAATACTTAATTTTTCAAATACAATTAATGCAGATATAATTGGACTTTGCACACATGGCAGAACTGGATTAGCCCATTTTTTTAACGGAAGCATTAGTGAGGACTTGGTAAACCATACCGTTAAGCCCGTAATTACTTTTAAAATTTGATTTTTAGTTCTTAATACTAGCCTTAGAACAACAACAATCTCCCAAAATCATCAACGGAATTACTACTTAAGACCTATCGTTATAAGGCCTGGATCGCACGTATAAAAAAAGCCTCTCAAAAAATTGAGAGGCTTTACGTTGGTCTACAAGGACTCGAACCTTGAAAGACTGCACCAAAAACAGTTGTGTTACCATTACACCATAGACCAGCATTGCTTTTGTTAAGCGAGTGCAAATTTAATACAAATTTTAATTTGTACAAATTTTTAAGCGCTTTTTATTCAAAAAAAAATCATAAAAAATTTCAACCACCCTTTAAAATTCAGAAAAAGACTAAAAACCAGACCATTACCCGACCCCATTTGTTTTTTAGAAAATTTTGTTAATGCTCGTATCATTACATAAAAAAACATTTTCTTTGTAACTCAAAATTTAACTACAATTTAGCACTGAAATATGGCAACATTCAATTTCAATAAATGGAATACGATTATAGGTTGGTTTACATTTGGAATCGCATTAGTAACATACACGCTCACAGTTGAACCCACAATGAGTTTCTGGGATTGCGGAGAATATATTGCCACAGCAGCAAAATTAGAAGTTGGACACCCTCCTGGAGCACCTTTATTTCAAATGATTGGCGCCTTTTTCGCAATGTTTGCTTCGGATGACCAACATGTTGCATTAATGGTCAATATGATGTCCGTTTTCTCAAGTGCCTTTACTATATTATTTATGTACTGGTCTTCAACAATTTTATTAAAAAAGCTAATTTCTCGATTTTCTGAAACAAATACAAACAACGACATTGTTATTTTAGGAAGCTCATTAGTAGGCACGTTAGCCTATACTTTTTCTGATAGTTTTTGGTTTAATGCAGTAGAAGCAGAAGTTTACGCCATGGCTTCTTTACTAATTTCCCTGCTTTTTTGGTTAGGTTTACGTTGGGAACAAGACATGGAAACACCCAGAGGAAACAAATGGTTGTTAATAATTTCACTAATTATCGGACTTACTTTCGGAGTGCATTTTATGGCTTTATTAACAATTCCTGCGATTGGTTTTCTTTATTATTTCAAACATTATAAAGTTGTTACCGTTAAAAATTTCATTATCGCAAACATAGTAGTTATAGCCATTTTACTGTTTATTTTTAAACTACTACTTCCTTTGACAATGGCCTTTTTTGGTAAAACCGAGGTTTTTATGGTCAACAATTTAGGACTACCCTTCGATTCAGGGACTATTTTTGTTGGACTATTGTTCATCGCCTTCTTTTACTTTGGTTTAAAATACACCAAACAAAAGGGCTTGATTTTCTACAATACAATAATACTTTGCATCTTATTTATTTTAATTGGTTTCTCTACTTGGATGATGTTACCGATCAGAGCAAATGCCAATACGGTAATAAATGAAAACAAACCTTCCGATGCCCGTGAAGTTTTAGCCTACTATAACAGAGAACAATACGGTGTTAATCCATTGTTCTATGGACCTCAATATACAGAAACCTTTGCTGGTTTAGATAAAGATAATCCTTATCTAGATAAAGCTCCCAACTATGAAAGAGATTACAAAATAGGAAAATATGTCATTGTAAATAATTTCAAAAATGCAGAACAAAATAGCGACGATAATCAAAAAACTATCTTACCTAGAATGTGGAGTACTGAGCATATAGAGAACTATATGAATTTTACCAATCCTCCCGAATTTAAAATAAATCCGGATTACCCTTACGAAGATGACTTAGGCAAATATGGCATTGACCCAAGCCAACTAAGCGAAGAAGATTACAATAAAGCCATTGCTCAGTTGAGAAATGAAGTCGAAAAAACAGTAACTGAGTTTAGACAGGCTTACGCTCAAAAACAAATAGACAATGGAGGTTATGTTTCTTTCTTGAAAAGCTACGGAGATTACCTCATCATAGAAAAGCCATCAACGGTTGACAATTTTAGTTTTATGTTCGAATACCAATTTGGTTATATGTATTGGAGGTATTTGATGTGGAACTTTGTTGGACGCCAAAGCGACGTACAAGGAAAATACGATAATTTAGACGGCAATTGGATTAGCGGAATAAAATTTATGGATAGCCTGCATTTAGGCTCACAAGAAAATTTACCATCAGATGTACTGAACAATAAGGGCAGAAATGTCTATTTCTTCTTGCCTTTTATTCTAGGCCTTATTGGTTTGATGTATCATGCCAATAAAGATTTAAAGAGTTTTTATGTTTTGTTAGTCTTGTTTTTATTTACTGGCCTCGCCCTAAAAATTTACTTAAACGAACGACCTTTTGAACCTCGTGAACGAGATTATGCCTTAGTAGGTTCTTTCTATGTATTTGCAATATGGATAGGATTTGGAGTGTATGCACTATACGAAAGTGCCTGTAAGTATTTAGCTCCAAAAATAGCAGGACCAGTATTAATAGTAGCCAGTTTATTAGCTGCTCCGGTTCTTATGGCTGCTCAAAACTGGGATGACCATGATCGTTCTGATAGATATACAGCTGTTGCAATGGCAAAAGCATATCTTACTTCATGTGATCCAAATGCAATACTGTTTACCATTGGAGACAATGATACTTTTCCCCTTTGGTACGCTCAGGAAATTGAAAAAATAAGAACTGATGTTAAAATCGTAAATACAAGTCTTTTCATGACCGATTGGTATATAGACCAAATGAAAACCAAAACATACGAATCAGACCCTTTACCTATTTCGTTTATACACGATGAATATGTAGGAGACAAACTGGATTATGTAGCTCATATTCCAAAAGTGGAAAGCAGATGGGAAGTAAAAGACTTTATAAGTTTTATTAAAAACCCAAAATCTACTGTTGAAATGCAAAATGGGCAAACTATTCATTTCTACCCAACGAATAAACTCAGAATTCCTGTCGACAAAAATATTATTATCAAGAACAAAGTAGTTTCTGCAAAATACAATGATTCAATTGTTCCCTACATTGATATTGACATCAAAGGAAATGCATTATATAAAAACAGATTAATGATGCTTGACATTGTAGCCAACAACAACTGGAAAAGACCTATTTACTTTAGTGGTGGCGCCTTTGACAATGAAGATTATTTATGGATGAAAGATTACCTACAGTTAGACGGAATGGTTTATAAATTAGTTCCTTTAAAAACCAAAATGGGCAAAGATGACAATCAAATGGAAATGGGACAGATAGATGCCGACAAAATGTATTCGAACGTTATGAAATGGGATTGGGGAAATAGTGAAAGCTTAACTATTTATCATGATCCTGAAACCAGAAGAAATAGTATTACGTACCGAATGAATCTTGCTCGATTAATGAACCAGTTAATCGCTGAAGGAAAGAAAGACAAGGCCAAAAACATTATCGATTTAGCCATGACAAAAATGCCACTGGATAAGTTTGGTTATTATTCACTTGTTGAACCGTTTACCAAAGGATATTATGCCATTGGTGAAAAAGCAAAAGCTCAGCAACTGTTAGAAAAATTGATGACAAAATACAAGGAAAATCTTAATTACTACGCAAATCTTAATGCCGTAGATCAAACTGACATTGCAGTGGATATAATAACAGATATTGAACGTTACAGAGGCTTACTTGTCGTAATGAAAGAAAGTGGCGATTCAACTTTTTACAATAAAAATAAAATAATATTCAACACGTATATTAAAATGTTTGAGCGTTTTGGCCGTGAAAAAGAGTAATTGAACACTAAAATTTGACTATAAGAAAATGTGGCGATATTGAAAAATGTCGCTATTTTTTTTTTTACTTTTAAATAAAAAAAAATGAACTTTTACTGGATAAAAACAAATCAGATTATTAAGCAAATATTCTCAAATTTCATTTGGGACATACCCAATACTGAAAACAAAGTTTACCTCACCTTTGACGATGGGCCTATTCCAGAAATCACAGAATGGGTTTTAGAAGAGCTAAGAAAACACAACTCAAAAGCAACTTTTTTCTGTATAGGAGATAATATTAACAAACATCCTGAACTATTCAAAAAAGTAATTAGTGAAGGTCATGCGATAGGGAATCACACCTATAAGCACCTTAATGGCTGGAAAACAGCAACGCAGGATTATTTAGTGAACACAGAGTTATGCCAGGAAATGATTTACAAACATTCTGAAGTTTCTAATTTAAAACCTAAACTCTTTCGTCCTCCTTATGGCAAGATAAAAACATCTCAATCTAAACAAATACGAAAATTAGGATACCAAATAATAATGTGGGATGTTCTAAGTGCTGATTTCGATCAAAACTTATCCAAGGAAGCTTGCTTGGAAAATGTACTTTCAAACGTAAAATCAGGAAGCATAATTGTATTTCATGACAGCATAAAAGCCTTCAAAAACTTAGAATATGCACTTCCCAGAACTTTAGCTTATCTAAATGAAAACAACTTTATTTGCGATGTTATAAAACAGAAATAGGGACAATACTAAAATTGCTCTTGAACAATACTAATAATAGTGTTAGCATCTAATTCTCCGGATTGTCTCCAAATCATTAAACCCTCTTTGTAAATCATAAGCGTAGGAAGACCTTTTATTCGTAAAGCTTCCGCTAATTCTTGATTTTTATCAACATCTATCTTAATTACTTTTGCCTTATCACCAAGTGCTGCAGCAACATCTCTAATAACAGGATGCATTGAAACAGAAGATTCGTTCCAATCCGTATAAAAGTCGATTAACACAGGAATTTGTGTATTTATAAGTTCTCCAAATTTTGACATAAAACCAAAAATTTAATTTTATAAATTTACTAAAAAAAGATAATTATTCTACAAATGTAACATTTTAAACGAATTAAGCCACATCCTTAGCTTTTTTTAGTTCGATGACAGTAATTTCGGGCATTATTCCGACCCTTCCAGGATAAGCATGAAAGCCAAACCCTCTATTTACATAAACATACCTGCCTACATTTTCATATAAACCCGCCCATTGCTTGTAAACATACTGCGCCAAACTCCATTTGAAATAACCTGGAATTTCTATTCCAAATTGCATTCCATGTGTGTGACCTGAAAGTGTTAAGTGAAAATGTTTATCATGATGCTGTACTTCATGCTCCCAATGCGAAGGATCATGACTCATCAAAATTTTAAAATCTTCTTTTTTTACATATTGAGAAGCTTTGTTTATATCTCCTGCTTTCTTAAAATTATGACCCCAATTTTCTACACCAATTAAAGCTATTTTATCATCCCCTTTTTCAATAAAAGTGTGTTCGTTTAACAACAGTTTAAAATCAATTTCACCATATAAATTTTTTATGGCTTGAAAATTATCTTCCTTATCCTTTTCTGTAGGCCAGGTTACATACTCCCCATAATCATGATTCCCCAAAACCGAATATTTTCCATACTCATGTCTTTTTATTCTGTTGAACGTTTCAATCCAAGGATGCATTTCTTTAGCGTCTGTATTTACAATATCACCAGTAAACAAAATCATATCTGAATTTTGTTCATTCACTAAATCTATCGCATAATTTATTTTCTCTGGATTATCAAAACTTCCGCTATGAACATCTGATATTTGAGTAATCGTAAAACCATCAAACGCATCAGGTAAATCCGGAAAAAAGATCTGTTGTTTGATTACTTTATAATTGTATTTACCAATAGTCACTCCGTAGATTAATGATAAAAAAGGGACTGCTGCCAATCCTAACCCAATCTGACTGACAAATTTCCTTCTTGAAGCAAAAAAAGCTACATTATCATTCTTATCTATAAAATAATTTACGGAACCCGCTCCAATTCTAAAAATATCTTCTCCAAGCAACACGAGAGTCAAAATTAATTTTGGGACGTATACTATAAGTAACAAACCCATTGTAACCATCATTTGTCTGGTTTGACCTACGCTTCTATCAAATTGATATAAGGAAAAAATGATGTATGCTAAAACTAGTATACTTATAAGTTGAAATGAAATCAGTACCCACTTTAATTTTATTAAAGTCTTTAATACCTGAAAAGTATAAAACTCAATAATAAGAAGGACGAGACATAATAATAGTATGCGAAGAATCATTTTGTAAAATTTTAGACAAAATAACAAATTAAGAAAACACCATGAGTTTTTATTAATCAAAATTTAACTAAAACCACACCAAATTTATTACCAATACCATTTTCTTCATAAAAAAAAGAGACTACCCTCTATTGTTTTTCGGATAGCCTCTTAGTTTTAGTAGGCACTTAAAATATTGCTTCTAATTCAAAAACAGTAATTGGAAACAAACATGCGATTAGTAGAACAAAACGTAAAAAATTAATTAAAATTTAACGGACTTAAAGTAGGCATCGTTTTCAATCTACAAGAAGATCGTCGCCATTGTAATAATAATCCATTTAATCATGACCTTGAAAAATCAAATAAAAGTGGTGTTTACAGTTCAACATTAATATAATGACAAATTTAACGAAACAGTCAACATAGAGCCCGAACCAGCAAAACGTTCTGCCCAAATTTCGACATAATCATTTGTTGATAATTCAACCGTTGCAACTAATGGGATAGCCAAAACATCATTTGATGAATTTGACCTAACATATACCTTTGACTGGTTGACAACTGTACCGTTTTTAGCAACATAGACGATATAGGTCGTGTTATCTGCTGAAGATTGAAATGAAAGTGCACCATTTGCGGTAAAATAACGTTTCTTTTTGCCTAAATATTTTAATCTGTTATTTTGTGAATCCGTTGAAAATCTAAATAAATTATTAGAAGTAGTGTTTCCTGCAAGTTTAGTTTTAACACTACCTCCTGAAAAAGTAGTTGAAGCACCAGAACCCACGGCATAGTCAAAATTCACATCTCCCACTGCCACACCATCCCCTTCATTCGGCACTCCTCCAGATCTAACCGTCCATCTATCATTAAAATTATAGCCCGTATAACTGCCTACTGTATACCCTTTAACATATTGTCCCGTTGTAAGTGTACCAGTAAAAACAACCGATTCCACTACCGCATCTCCTGTAATTGTCGGATTACTGGAAACATCAATACCAATACCAGCTCCGTATACTTCACTAAATCCCCCAGTTTTTTCAACTAAACCAAAAGTTCCTTGAAATGCTTCATACGTTCCTGAATTATTCCCAAACCAAGCTGCATTACTTAATAATACTTTACTAATATCTTTATACACTATTCCAGTAGTATTTCCTAAAAACTGTACAATACTTACAAAGGCTAATGCAAAATTTTCTATCTTACCTACATTAGAAGAACTCGCGACAATACAATCCCTTAAAACTAAACTTTGTGTTTGGGTCCCCCCTGCTATAGACCCTGTGCCTATAACGTTAACAACATTACCGCTTGTTGCTGTCAAAGTTAACACCTTAACAGAACCTCCTGTAGTACCCGTAAAAAGATCCCCAGACGCCTTAATCAATTTATCTTCCCCTGCGTCCATACCGATAAGATAAGCATTATTCAATTCTATAGGCAAATCAACATTAACGATACCGTTGATTTCATACAGGGTGTTAGTATCCAAAAGGTACTTGGCACCTCCGCCAGCAGTCTTTTCAGCAGCTAAAACAGTCGCTAAAACATCAGTAGATCTAATGATTTTGAATTTTAGTCTCCCATTACCCTCGCTACTAATCTTATTCCAGGATGACAAAGTTGAATTGTAATGACAAAAAGATTTTAGATCTGTATCGTACACTATAAGACCATCAGCAGGAGATGCAATAGCGGTCCGTTGAAGTGTAGTCATCCTAGGCGTCAACATCCCTTGTGTGGTAGAATACACATCCAAAACAGAACTTACATTTGGAGTAACAGTTCCAATTCCCACTTGGCCAAACATATTTGTCGTTATTATCATGAAAAATAATAGGGAGGCTTGCAAAACCATTTTTGCAGAGTAATTTTTTTTCATAATACACGAATTAAAAGATTAAATATAAAGAACATCATTGAGCAATACTTCATCTAGTAAATTTACGTAATATCACGTTTAAATGCATATTTAATCGATTAAATGCATTCAATTTATTACTATGCATTTATTATCTTACAAAATATATTTTGAAATATTCGCCAATTTAATATAAGTAATCATTTTCTCTCAGATAATAATAGTTATGTAAATACCTCTTCAAAAAAATTCTCTATCAAGTAATTTTTATACCGCATTTTTTTGCCTTCACAAAATAAATTAAGCCACGAATTCTAAGAAATATTTCAAACTGCCTGTTCTTTATCTAACAAGTTTTGTACTTTTGAAAACTTTACAAAAACACACTTATGTCACAACAAAAACGATTGTTCCTTCTCGATGCTTATGCTTTAATCTTTCGTGGCTACTATGCTTTTATAAAAAATCCTCGAATCAATTCTAAAGGAATGGATACATCAGCAATTATGGGATTCATGAATTCCTTAATGGATGTAATAAAAAGAGAAAGACCAGATCACCTGGCAGTTGCTTTTGACAATGGCGGAAGTCAATTGAGAAATGATATTTTCCCGGAATATAAAGCCCATCGTGATGCAACTCCCGAAGCTATAAAAATTGCCATTCCATATATACAAGATTTATTGAAGGCCATGCACATTCCAATTATTGAAGTCAAAGGTTATGAAGCTGATGATTTAATTGGAACGATTGCTAAGCAAGCCGAAAAACAGAATTACAAAGTCTTTATGGTAACGCCTGATAAGGATTTCGCACAACTGGTTTCCGAAAATATTTTCATGTACAAACCTGCCCGAATGGGAAATGGAATTGAAATTTGGGGAATTCCTGAAGTATTAGAAAAGTTCGAAATCGAAAGACCTGATCAGGTAATTGATTTTCTTGGAATGATGGGTGACACAGCCGATAATATTCCAGGATTACCTGGTGTAGGCGAAGTTACTGCAAAGAAGCTACTAAAAGAATTTGGAACAATGGAAAACCTTTTGGCAAATACTGATAAGCTAAAAGGAAAAATGAAAGAAAACATAGAAGCCAACAAAGAAAAAGGATTATTATCTAAAACTTTGGCCACTATACTTTTGGATTGCCCAGTTATTTTTGACGAAACCGATTACGAATTGTCAACTCCTGATGTTGAAAAAACGGATGCACTTTTCAATGAATTGGAATTTCGCAGAATGGCCGAACAATTTGATGCCATATTTAAAAAAGGAGGAACAACAACGGCCAACAAACCGGTTGATGAAGCCAAATTATATAAAAAGCCACAACCAAAAAACGAAGAACAATTTGATCTTTTTGGCAGTACGATTCCATCTGAAACTTCGGAAGAAACGCGTCATCAATATTACAACTCATTAGAAAATACCGAACATTCCTATCAGATTATCCAAGGTGATTTAGGTCTGAAATTATTGTTGCAAAATTTACAAAACCAACCTGCTGTTTGTTTTGACACCGAAACAACAGGATTAGATGCTTTACATGCTGAATTGGTTGGAATCGCGTTCTCCTATGAAAAAGGGAAAGGATTTTATGTTCCATTTCCAGAAAACCAAGAAGAAGCACAAACTTTAATCAAAAAATTTATTCCTTTTTTTGAGAGTAAATCTATTGAAAAAATTGGACAGAATTTAAAATACGATTTAAAAATTCTTTCTAATTACGATATTAAAGTAGAAGGAAAATTATTCGACACCATGATTGCACATTATCTTATTAATCCAGATATGCGTCATAACATGGATATTTTAGCGGAAACTTATTTGAAATACTCCCCAAAATCTATTGAAAATTTAATTGGAAAAAAAGGCAAAAACCAGAAACCCATGCGTGAAGTTGAACTGGAAGAAATTAAGGAATATGCCGTTGAAGATGCCGATGTCACTTTACAACTGAAAGAAATTTTTACTCTGGAATTAGACAAAACGGGCACCAAAAAGCTTTTTGACGAAATCGAAATTCCGTTAGTAAAAGTCTTGGCAGATATGGAAAAGGAAGGGATACGTGTGGATGTTGATTTCTTGAAATCCCTTTCAAAAACATTAGATGACGATATTAAAGCTTTAGAAAAAAGCATTTACGAAACTGCGGGCGAGAAATTCAATTTGGCTTCTCCAAAACAATTGGGAGATATATTATTCGATAAATTAAAAATTGGAGGACTTAAACAAAAGAAAACCAAAACAGGCCAATATGCCACCGGAGAGGAAATCTTGAGTTATTTAGCTACCGATTATCCAATTGTCAAAGACATTCTCGACTGGCGTCAGTTTATAAAACTGCAAAACACCTACATTGATGCTTTACCAAACCAAGTTGACAAAATTACGAAGCGAATACATACCGATTATATGCAAACTGTGGCAGCAACCGGTCGTTTGAGCTCTAATAATCCAAACTTACAGAACATTCCTATTCGCACCGAACGTGGTCGACAAATCAGAAAAGCATTTGTCGCAAAAGACGAAGATCACACTATCGTTTCTGCCGATTACTCTCAAATAGAACTTCGTATTATTGCAGCATTAAGCGGTGAAGAAAATATGATTGCCGCCTTTAAGAATCACGAAGATATTCACAGATCAACCGCTTCGAAAGTGTTCAATGTTCCACTGGACGAAGTAACAAGAGAACAACGAAGCCATGCAAAAACAGTAAATTTCGGCATTATTTATGGCGTTTCAGCTTTTGGTTTGAGCAATCAAACATCCTTATCAAGAAGCGAAAGCGCGGCTTTGATTGAAGCATATTATCAAACATATCCCCGATTAAAATCGTACATCCAAGAGCAGATTGAATATGCCAGAGAAAATGGCTATGTTCAGACTATTTTAGGTCGACGTCGCTATTTAAAAGACATCAATTCAGCCAATGCAGTAGTCCGTGGTGCTTCTGAAAGAAATGCAGTAAATGCTCCAATACAAGGAAGTGCTGCCGATATTATCAAAATAGCTATGATTAACATTCATAAAAAACTAACATCCGAAAACTGGAAAAGTAAAATGCTATTGCAGGTGCATGATGAGCTTGTCTTTGATGTGCACAATAGTGAACTCGAAAAAATCAAACCAATGATAAAACACGAAATGGAAAATGCCTTTAAACTTGACGTACCTTTAGATGTCGATTTAGGCGCCGGTAAAGACTGGCTGTCAGCACATTAAATACACTTACTTCAGCGAAATCACATTAAAAACTATAAAACTCCCTTTACAAGTAATTTGCAAAGGGAGTTTCTATTTAAATAGTTTGTAGTAAAAATGAGATATTGTTAAAATTAGAATTTTCAATGAGACACCTTTTTACAATTTTCTGCCGGCAGATTATATAGTGCCTTAACAGCTCATTCTTTCAATCATTTGTAAAAAAAAGGATTTTTAACTACACTTTCCTCGTTGACTCTCTTTCTTTCAACTTTGTCTTTATCACAACCGTTTCGTAAGGAAGATCCTCTTCTTTCGATTCTAATCTATCTATAAGAAGTTTGGCTGCTACTTCACCTATTTCTATACCATGCTGACTTACGGTAGTTAAACTTGGAGACAATCTTCTGGAAGCAAGTATCCCATCCGCAAATCCTATAATAGAAATTTCTTCCGGCACTTTATACCCTTTTTTAATAGCAATACGTAATGCAGCTACAGAATCGTTTTCATCCAAAGCAAATATTCCATCAATTTTATTATTATCAAAAACGGCTTTAATCCTATCTTTCAAATCGTCCTCAGAATCTGTTCGGATAATTAAACTTTCATTTACAGGTATATTATTTTTCTCCAATGCCTTAAGATATCCCTCAGCTCTTAACTTCCCAACACTTAAATTATCCACAGAGGAAAATAAAGCAATATTTTTACAACCCAAATCTATCAAACGCTGTGTAGAATTTAAAGCCGAATCGAAATCATCAACTATTACTTTATCACATTCTACGCCTTCAGCAATTCTATCAAACATAACTATAGGAGTACCATCGTTAATAATTTCTTTGAAATGATTGTATTCATGAAGTTTTTGGGCTTCTTCTGAAACAGACAAAATAAATCCGTCAATAGTTCCATTACTTAACATTTCAAGAGTATGTGCTTCTTTTTCTAAGGATTCATTAGAGATACACATTATTACATTATATCCTTTTTTATCAGCAATTTTTTCAATTCCGCTAAATACCTTCGCAAAAAAAGAATTCAAAATATTAGGAATAATTACCCCAATCGTTTTTGTTTTTCTGTTCTTAAGATTTAAACCAATAATATTTGGTTTATAATTTTTGAGTTTTGCGTATTCTTTGATTTTAATTTTTGTTAATTCACTAATTTCAGGACTATCATTAAGTGCTTTTGAAACTGTAGAAACAGAAACATTTAGTTCTTTTGCAATTTGTTTTAAAGTTGCTTTAGCTTTCATAGGTCGGAATTTATTGCTTTTTAATGATTATAAAAAAAAAGGCCAATTTAAAATAGATTTATAATTGTGTTTCTTAAACAAAATAGTTATTTCGTAATGCAAAAACTGCGTTTACAAAAGTGGAATATACAAATTTTATTTGACAACAAATGTAATACAATTATTGAAAGACCTATTATAAGTACAATTCGAAAAAAACATATCTTAAATTTAATCTAAATATACATTTGATTATCAGAGCAAAAACAAGGAAAAAATAATCATTTAAGCTATTTGTATTTAAAATAATTAATTGTACTTTTGCAACCCCTTTATCGGGGATGGAATGTTTAATTAAAAAAATATTATGGACGCATTAAGCTACAAGACACAATCAGCAAGCAAAGCCACAGTTACAAAAGAGTGGATTGTTGTAGATGCTGATGGTCATAACTTAGGTCGTCTTGCTTCAAAAGTCGCTATGATTTTGAGAGGTAAGTACAAACCAAGTTACACACCACACGTGGACTGCGGAGATAACGTAATCGTTATCAACTCAGAAAAAATTAACCTTACAGGTAACAAAATGGATGAAAAAACATACATCCGTCACACTGGTTACCCAGGAGGTCAAAGAACTTTAACTGCTAAAGTATTGCAAGCTAAGAATCCTGCATTACTAGTTGAAAAAGCAATAAAAGGGATGTTACCTAAAAATAAATTAGGGGCTGAACTTTTTAGAAATTTAAATGTTGTTGTAGGATCAGAGCACAAACAAGGCGCTCAAAAACCTAAAACAGTTAACCTTAACGATCTTAAGTAATGGGAGTTATTCACAAAATCGGTAGAAGAAAAACCGCTGTTGCACGTGTTTACGTTTCAGAAGGAACAGGAGTAATCACTGTAAACAAAAAAGCATTCGAAACATACTTCCCAACTGCAACTTTACAGTACAAAGTGTTACAACCTATGTCTATGACAGAAAATGTAAGCAACTTTGACGTAAAAGTTAATGTTTACGGTGGTGGTTCAACTGGTCAAGCAGAGGCTGTAAGAATGGCATTAGCACGTGTTATGTGTGAAGTAAATGCTGAAAACAGAGCTATCTTGAAACCAGAAGGTTTATTGACAAGAGATCCAAGAATGGTTGAACGTAAGAAATTCGGTCAGAAGAAAGCTCGTAAGAGATTCCAATTCTCTAAACGTTAATATTACCTGTCTTGTTCAAATCGGACAAGACATCGTTCATTTATTATTGAATTTAAAAAACAAAGTTGTTGTTGCTCTCCTACCGAGGTAGGAAATAGTTTAGCATCTAAATGTATAAAGCCGAGAAATCGCCATTTATTCATTGCTAATCAACAGAACGTAAACTAGAACAAAATGGCAAACAAAGTAGAAGTAAAAGAATTACTAGAAGCAGGTGTTCACTTCGGACACATGACTAGAAAATGGGATCCAAATATGGCTCCTTACATTTATATGGAGCGTAATGGTATTCACATTATCAATCTATATAAAACTGCAGCAAAAATCGAAGAAGCTAATGAAGCTTTGAAAAAAATCGCTGCATCAGGTAGAAAAATATTATTCGTTGCTACCAAAAAACAAGCAAAAGATATCGTTGCTGAAAAAGCAAAAGCTGCAAACATGCCTTACATCACTGAAAGATGGCCTGGTGGAATGCTAACTAACTTCGTAACTATCCGTAAAGCTGTTAAAAAAATGGCTACTATTGATAAGATGAAGAAAGATGGTACATTCATGACCCTTTCTAAAAAAGAGCGTTTACAAGTTGATCGTCTTCGTGCTAAATTAGAGAAAAATTTAGGTTCAATCGCTGACATGTCTAGACTACCAGCTGCATTGTTCGTAGTTGATATCAAAGCGGAACATATCGCAATAAAAGAAGCTCAAAAATTAAACATTCCAGTTTTCGCAATGGTGGATACAAATTCTGACCCAAGAGAGGTTGAATACGTAATCCCATCTAACGATGATGCTTCTAAATCAATTGATAAAATTTTATCTTTAGTTACGGCTGCAATTGTTGAAGGACTTTCTGATAGAGGTTCTGACAAAGAAGGTGAAGCTACTGCTGAAGTTGTTGCTCCTGCTGCTGAAGCTGTAGAAGCTGCTCCTGCTGTAGAAGCGGCTGCTCCAACTGCAACTGAAGAATAAATAAACACTTAAATTCCAAGTTTTAAATTCCTCTCCATAAAAAATTAGAAACCTAAAGTTGATAATTTAATAAAATTGGAAATTGGATTTAACACTTGGAATTTTTTACTTTTAACCTTAAAAAATAATACAACATGGCAACAATTACTGCTGCAGACGTAAATAAATTAAGAACAATCACTGGTGCAGGAATGATGGACTGCAAAAAAGCTTTGGTTGAAGCAGACGGAGATTTTGATTTAGCGATCGAAAACTTACGTAAAAAAGGACAAAAAGTAGCTGCAAACCGTTCTGATAGAGAATCTACAGAAGGTGCTGCAATTGCTGTTGTAAATACTGACAAAACTGCTGGTGTTGTTATCACATTGAATTGTGAGACTGACTTCGTAGGAATGAATGAAAGCTTTGTAAAAATGGCTACTGAAATGGCTAATTTAGCATTGAATTTTGACAACAAAGAATCATTTTTAGCAGCTGACTTCAATGGAGTAACCGTTGCTGATAAATTAATCGAACAAACTGGAGTTATCGGTGAAAAACTAGAAATTAGAACTTTCGAAAAATTAGAAGGTGCTTTTATCGGATCTTACATTCACTCTGGAAACAAAATCGCTACTTTAGTTGCTTTATCTTCAAAAATAGAAGGTGCTGATGAAGTAGCAAGAAACATCGCTATGCAGGCTGCTGCTATGTCACCTATCGCATTAGACGAAAGTGGTGTTGACGCAGAAACTATCGAAAAAGAAATAGAAATAGCTAAAGATATCCTACGTCAAGAAGGAAAACCAGAAGCAATGCTAGACAATATCGCTAAAGGTAAATTAGCTCGTTTCTTTAAAGATAACACTTTAGTAAACCAAGATTACATTAAAGACAATAAAATGAGCGTTGCTGCTTATGCTAAATCTTTAGATAAAGATCTTATCGTTACCGGTTTCAAAAGAGCTGCATTAGGATAATCTAATTTTTAGATTTCATAAAATATTAAATCCCATTTTGTTGTAAAACAAGATGGGATTTTTTTATTATATAATTCTCGCTTTGGTAAAAAACAAATAAAATACTAAATTTGAGTACTAATTATTTCTTATGTTTAAAACCAAAAAAGAGCTTGTATTTGTTATCCTGGCCGGAATCTTTATTACCAATGCTGTCACAGCAGAATTAATCGGAGGAAAACTGATACAAATTGGCCCATTTGTAATGAGTATCGGCATTTTACCTTGGCCAATCGTTTTTTTAACAACAGATTTAATCAATGAATACTTTGGAGAAAAAGGTGTTAAAAGACTATCCTTAATCACGGCTTGTTTGATTGCTTATGCTTTTATCATTTTACTTTTGGCGATAAGCATTCCAGCTGCTAAAGGCATAAGCCCGGTTAATGACGATCAATTTTATGCTGTTTTTGGGCAAAGTATGTGGATTATTGTTGGAAGTATCACTGCCTTTCTAATTTCACAATTGATTGATGTAACCGTTTTTTGGTTCTTTAAAAACCGCACAGGAAATAAAAAAATATGGCTGAGAGCGACAGGTTCCACCATAATTTCCCAGTTATTCGATTCCTTTATTGTGTTAGGAATTGCATTTTGGTTACCAGGAAAAATCAACTTTAACACCTTTATAAGTTCGGCCCTAACAGGCTATACATTTAAATTAGGAATAGCAATTTTACTGACCCCTTTAATCTATTTGGGACACTATATAATAAAGAAATACTTATCAGAAGAAATCAAATAATTATGGAAGATAAAAGAAGATGTAAATGGTGTGTTGGAATTGATATTTACGAAAAATACCATGATGAAGAATGGGGAGTTCCCGTATATGATGATCAAAAATTATTTGAATTCTTAATCTTGGAAACCTTTCAAGCTGGATTAAGTTGGATTACAATCTTGAAAAAGAGAGAAAACTTCCGATTAGCTTTTGATGATTTTGACTATAAAAAAGTTTCGGCTTATACAGAAGATAAAATTCAGGAATTACTTCAAGATGCGGGAATCATTCGGAATCAATTAAAAATTCGCGCTGCAGTTTCTAATGCAATTGCTTTTATGAAAGTACAGGATGAATTTGGCAGTTTTAGCAAATATATTTGGGAATTCACTGAAGGAAAACCAATAAACAACAAGCGGCAAACGCTAAAAGAAGTTCCGGCCACCACTCCCCTTTCTGATGCTATTAGCAAAAATCTAAAAAAACGCGGGTTTAAATTTGTGGGCTCAACCGTAGTTTACGCGCATATGCAAGCGACTGGAATGGTTGACGATCACATAGAAGATTGCTGGAAAAAGCAGTAACTTTTAAAAATCAATAACAAAACAGATTCGAAAAGTTTTATTTTTTTTTAAAATTTCAGAATTCTGTATTAAATAATATCCTACTTTTGTCCCACACTTTAGGGGTGTCTACACATTGTAGGCTGAGAATTACCCTCTGAACCTGATCTAGTTCATACTAGCGTAGGGAAAAGTAAGATGACTTCCGCGCACATTTTATGTGCCCTTGCAGCCATTCCTAAAGTATAACTATATACTAAACTCAAAAGGAATGGAGCTGAAAATCAACAATCAAAAAAAACAATTTGCAACTAACAGTCTAACTGTTCAGGAACTTCTTGACTTGGAAATTCCTGTCAAACAAAACGGAATTGCCCTAGCGATTAATAACACCGTTATTCCAAAATCTGACTGGAACTTCCATCCTATAAAAGAAACCGACAACATTCTCATCATTTCAGCGACTCAAGGAGGTTAATTGGGCTGCTCAGGCGAGCTATCCTTCCCACGCCACCCGAGGAAAAACCATAAAAAAAGTCTTCGTCAAGCTTCCGATCCGGTCGCTTTTCTAATCCTTGTTTGCATTTGGCTTTCCTCTTTACGCCGTTCCACTGCTAACCCTAGTACAACACAAGCATTCACAGAACATTAAACTTCAAACCAATGAATAACGAAGAAAAAATCTCAAGAACTCCTTTTCCCAATTCTACAAAAATATACGTAGAAGGAACTATTCATCCCATAAAAGTAGCGATGCGCGAAATCGCATTGGCAGACACCAAATTATCCAATGGCCGAATAGAAAAAAATCCTCCGGTAACGGTTTACGACACTTCCGGTCCTTTCACCGATCCAAATATCGAAATTAACATCCGAAAAGGATTGCCTCGCATTCGTGAACAATGGATTTTGGATCGCCATGACGTCGAAGAATTAACTGAAATATCTTCTGAATATGGAAAAAAGCGTTTGAATGACGAAAAACTAAACGACCTACGTTTTGAATATTTACACAAACCTATGCGTGCCAAAAAAGGAGCTAATGTGTCCCAATTATATTACGCAAAACAAGGAATCATCACCCCGGAAATGGAATACATTGCCATTCGTGAAAACCAACGTCTGGAGTTAATACACGAGCAAACAAAAGCAATGCAATGCCAGCACTCTGGTAATAGCTACGGAGCGAATACTCCAAAAACCAAAATAACACCTGAATTTGTACGCAGTGAAGTAGCCAGAGGCCGTGCTATTATTCCAAACAATATCAACCATCCAGAAAGCGAACCAATGATTGTGGGACGTAATTTTTTGGTGAAAATTAATGCTAACATTGGAAATAGCGCTGTAACGTCCACTATAGAAGAGGAAGTAGAAAAAGCAGTTTGGGCTTGTCGTTGGGGAGCTGATACGATTATGGATTTATCAACTGGAAAAAACATTCACGAAACAAGAGAATGGATCATCCGAAATTCACCTGTTCCGATTGGAACTGTCCCGATCTATCAAGCTTTGGAAAAAGTAAATGGCATTGCCGAAGATTTAACTTGGGAAGTCTATCGAGATACTTTAATCGAACAGGCAGAACAAGGTGTTTCCTATTTTACTATTCACGCTGGAGTGCTACTGCGTTACATTCATTTGACTGCAGAACGTGTTACTGGAATTGTTTCTCGCGGTGGTTCCATCATGGCCAAATGGTGTTTGTTTCACCACAAAGAAAACTTTCTATATACCCATTTTGAAGAAATTTGTGAAATAATGAAACAATATGATGTGGCATTTTCATTAGGCGACGGTTTACGCCCGGGATCTATTGCCGACGCAAATGATGCTGCACAATTTGCTGAATTAGAAACCTTAGGCGAACTAACAAAAATTGCATGGAAACACGATGTTCAAGTATTTATTGAAGGTCCTGGACACGTACCAATGCACATGATTAAGGAAAATATGGAAAAACAATTAGAACATTGTGATGAAGCTCCTTTTTATACTTTAGGACCACTAACCACTGATATTGCACCCGGTTACGATCACATTACCTCCGCCATTGGTGCGGCTATGATTGGTTGGTACGGATGTGCCATGTTGTGCTATGTTACACCAAAAGAGCACCTTGGACTGCCCAACAAAAAAGACGTAAAAGACGGTGTCATTACGTATAAAATCGCTGCTCATGCCGCTGATTTAGCCAAGGGACATCCAGGATCACAATACCGTGACAATGCATTGAGCAAAGCTCGTTTTGAATTCCGTTGGGAAGATCAATTCAACTTGTCATTAGACCCCGACACTGCTCGTGAATTCCATGATGAAACATTACCGGCAGACGGAGCCAAAGTAGCTCATTTTTGTTCGATGTGCGGGCCAAAATTCTGTTCTATGAAAATTTCTCAGGAAATACGTGATGTGGCTGAAGCAGAGAAAGGCATGAAAGAGAAGTCACAAGAATTTGTAGAAAGCGGCAAAGAGATCTATAGCTAAAAACAAATGATAGTTATATCCAATCCTACTACTTTTAAAAATGAAATCAAATTCATTCATTCGCTTTTCAGTGAGGAGTTGTTATTGTTTCACGTCAGAAAACCTTTCTTTACTGAAGATGAAATGAAAACATATTTATTTGAAATAGGATCGGAATATAACAATCGATTGATTTTACATCATCACCATCAATTAGCACAAGATTTTGGAATTACTCGTATTCATTTTACAGAAAAAATGAGAAACGAAACCTTAGAAGAACGTCTGAAAAAATGGAAAGAACGAGCGTTTAAACTCTCAACATCCATTCACAATATGGCTGCTTTTGAAAAACTATCCAATGCTTTTGATTATGCCTTTTTGGGACCAGTTTTCGAAAGCATTTCAAAACCAAATTACGTTTCAAATCTTGACTTTAGAATGGAACTGAAACAGCGAAAGAACAATAAAACTGCATTGGTTGCAGTAGGCGGAATTACACCAGAGAAAATCAAAACTGCATTAGAATATGGCTTTGATGACGTGGCACTTTTAGGAACCATTTGGAACAGTAATAATCCAATAGAAAATTTTAAATTATGCCAAAAAATAGACCTTTCGTATTAACCATTGCTGGGTTCGATCCCTCAGGAGGTGCAGGAATTTTGGCGGATGCGAAAACATTCGAGCAACATCGCGTTTATGGTTTTGCAATCAATACTGGCAATACCATCCAAACTGAAAACGAGTTCTTCGAAATGCAATGGACTGACTTGACTTTTGTTTTAAAATCAGTGGAAAAATTATTCCACCACTATAGCATCAAAGCAGTAAAAATTGGAATTATCCCTTCATTGGATTATTTAAAAGAAATTGTTTTACTTGTCAAAAAGCTTTCGCCTCAAACAAAAATAATTTGGGATACGGTCCTAAAATCCAGTACCGAATTTGATTTTATAAACATTAAAAATCAAACTATTTTAATTGAAATATTGAAAGAAATAAATTTAATAACGCCCAATTATAATGAGATCTTACAACTGTCTTCAAGAGAAAAAAATCCAGTACTGATTGCGCTGCAACTTTCAAAATATTGTCCTACTTTACTCAAAGGAGGCCATAATCCATTTGCAGTTGGTATAGATTATTTATACACCGGAAATGAAATCTTCAGGCTTGCTCCAAATGACACTCTGACTAGCGAAAAGCATGGTTCCGGCTGTGTATTATCATCGTCCATTACAGCGAACATCGCTTTAGAACAAGACCTGAAAACAGCTTGCTGTAATGCAAAAAAATATATAGAAACCTACTTACAATCCAATCAAACTAAACTAGGATACCATTATGTATAATAAATTACAATACATTTCGCAGGGAAAAACAATTGACGCGCAATTATACAACATCCATCAGGCTTTGGACAACGGTTGCGACTGGATTCAAATGCGATTCAAAACTAACAATATTCACGACGCCTATACTTTGGCGGAAGCAGTGAAAATAATATGCAGTGAATATCTCGCCAATTTCATCGTCAATGACAATGTACAATTAGCACAACAAATCGCAGCAGATGGAGTACATCTAGGCTTGAATGACATGAGTATTCAGGAAGCACGAAATATTTTAGGCACAACAAAAATTATTGGGGCTACAGCAAACACTTTTGAAGAAATTCTAAACAAAACAGTCGAAGGATGCGACTATATCGGACTAGGTCCATTCCGTTTTACAAAGACCAAACAAAATTTAAGTCCTATCCTTGGAATAGAAGGATATCGAACTATCCTCGAAAAAATTAAAGAACACAATCTTGCGATTCCTGTTTATGCGATTGGAGGCATCAAACTTGATGATGTCGAACCTTTATTAGAAACCGGTATTCACGGTATTGCGGTTTCCGGCTTAATTACAAAAAGCCAGAATCCTATGCACCTTATTAATCAGTTAAACGAAAAATTATATGCCAACGTCAATATTTAAAATAGGAGATAAAATCTTCAATTCCCGATTGTTTTTAGGCACAGGAAAATTCGGTTCCAATCAACAGATGGAAGAAGCTATTTTAGCATCAGGAAGTGAACTAGTAACTGTTGCGTTAAAACGTGTGGATTTAGAAACCGAAACAGATGCCATTTTAGCACATCTGAAACATCCACAAATTAATCTTTTACCCAACACCTCTGGCGCTCGAAATGCTAAAGAAGCCATTTTTGCAGCACAATTGGCTCGGGAAGCATTAGAAACCAATTGGCTCAAACTCGAAATTCATCCCGATCCAAAATATTTAATGCCGGATGCAATAGAAACCTTAAAAGCTACGGAAGAACTTGCTAAGTTGGGATTTATCGTTTTACCTTACATTCATGCAGATCCAGTTTTATGCAAACGCTTGGAAGATGTGGGAACTGCCGCAGTAATGCCTTTGGGCTCTCCTATTGGCAGTAACAAGGGATTAAAAACCATCGATTTTTTAGAAATCATTATCGAACAAAGCAGAGTTCCAGTAATTATTGACGCTGGAATTGGCGCGCCATCAGACGCTGCAAAAGCGATGGAGCTCGGTGCAGACGCTGTTTTAGTAAATACTGCTATTGCCGTTGCGGGGAATCCAAAATTGATGGCAGAGGCTTTTAGAGAAGCCGTAATTGCAGGAAGAAAAGCCTATGAAGCACAATTGGCGCAAAAGATAAACGGAGCGATGGCTTCCAGCCCTTTGACAGCATTTTTATTCGAATAACACATGGATACATTTAAAACGGTTTTTGACAACTACGATTGGGACACTGTTAAAGCCAAAATATACAACACTACTTCATCAGAGGTCGAATATACTTTAGCTAAAAGCAAACGCAATCTCGATGATTTCTTGGTATTAATTTCACCTGCTGCCCAACCCTATTTAGAACAAATGGCACAGCAGGCACATGAATTAACGAAAAAAAGATTTGGCAAAACGATTCAGATGTATGCTCCTTTGTATTTAAGCAACGAATGCCAAAACATCTGCACCTATTGTGGTTTTAGTTTAGACAATAAAATCAAAAGAAAAACACTTAATGAAAGTGAAATTGCATTAGAAATTGAGGTACTAAAAAAAACAGGGTTTGATCATGTGCTGTTGGTGACTGGTGAAGCGAATCATACTGTAAATATTAACTATTTCCTAAAGACAATTGCTCAAATAAAAAACGACTTTTCAATCATTTCAGCAGAAGTACAGCCGCTTTCTACAGAAGAATACGAGCAGCTACATAACGCTGGTATCTATTCCATTTTAGTGTATCAGGAAACGTATCATCGTGATGTTTATAAAACCTATCATACAAAAGGAAAAAAGTCCAACTTTGATTTTCGTTTAGAAACACCGGATCGCGTAGGAACTGCGGGTATTCATAAAATTGGCTTGGGCGTTTTGTTAGGATTGGAGGACTGGCGTACAGACAGCTTCTTCAACGCCTTGCATCTGGATTATCTAGAGAAAACCTATTGGCAAACTAAATATGCGGTTTCTTTCCCCAGATTACGTCCGGCTGAAGGAGTCATTGAACCCAACTTCATCATGGATGACAAAGACTTAACCCAGCTCATTTGTGCTTATCGTTTGTGGAATGAAGACTTAGAAATCTCTATGTCAACTCGTGAAAACGAAAAATTTCGCGACAATATTATACCAATTGGAATTACCAGTATGAGTGCCGGTTCTAAAACCAATCCAGGCGGCTATATCGTTGATCCACAATCCCTGGAGCAATTTGAGATCAGTGATGAACGTTCGGCTTCCGAGATTGCAACAGTCATTTCCAGTAAAGGATACGAACCGGTCTGGAAAGATTGGGACAGAAGTTACACGAATATAAATTAACCTTTTAAATTGCGAAAAACATGGGTATTATTCAAGATTTTTTACGGTATAACCGACAAATGATGTTGCCTGAAATAGGGGATTCGGGACAAGAAAAACTCAAAAAAGCCAAAATTTTAGTGATTGGCGCAGGTGGATTAGGCTGCCCTATTTTGCAATATATAGCAACCGCCGGAATAGGTACTATTGGAATAGTAGATTTTGACAAAATTGAATTACACAACTTACACCGCCAAATTTTGTATACTGACAAACACGTTGGTAAATCAAAAGCAATTACGGCAAAATCAGTTTTAGAAGCTTTAAATCCATTGATTGATATTATCGCTTTTGAAGAAAAATTAACTATTGAAAACGCAGCACAAATCATAATGAATTTTGATATAATCGTTGACGGCTGCGATAATTTTCAAACCCGCTATCTAGTAAATGACACTTGTGTTACGTTACGAAAATCATTGGTCTATGGCAGCATCCTAAAATTTGAGGGGCAGATGGCGGTTTTCAATCATAATGGAAATAAAAATCTTCGTGACTTATTCCCTGAACCGCCAAATCCAAAAGATGTTCCCAATTGTAATTTGAATGGAGTATTGGGTACCCTACCAGGGATAATTGGAACAATGATGGCGCATGAAACTTTGAAACTGATTTTGGATTTACCAACATTGGAAAATGAATTGATACTATTTAACAGCTTGGATTGGAGTTTTAACAAACTTAAGTTTTAAAAACTTAAAACATCTCCGACAGTAACGACACCCTCTGTGACACATACTAAATTGGTGCCAAAAAGAACGCTGTTATTCACGTTTCGATAAGTGCTTAGGGTCTTTAAAGGTTCCTTTAAAATAATACTTTTAATCGGATCATTATTGACCATTATGCATCTGCCGCAAGGCTTTACATTTTTAAATGTAACATCCCCAATTTTGACAATCCCAAAGTGATCCTCTTCATGTGCCAGCCTGCTTTTAATAACGATATTGGGCCTAAATCTTGCCACAGTAATCTTTTCTTCTAATTTTTCATTTAGTTGGTCTAAACTTTTGCTACCTACCAATAAATAGGGATAGCCATCTGCTAAGCTAACATTGAAAGTAACATTTAATGCTTTACTTTTATGTTTTCTATCTCCAATATACATGATTTTCACCAACTTACAGGCAAAACCAATACATTCACTAAACCAATCTGATGTCGTTTCATTAACTTCGAAAACCTCACTTTGATCGTCCCAAACAGGTACTAAAATAGAACTATTTGTATTTTCATTAATAAAAAAAGTGTGTTTTTTATCTTGATACATTACCTCAATTTTACCATCTAAAATCTGAGTATGGAATTGACTTAGAATAGGATGATTTCTTTGGCTTATAAATTGATTATTTTTATCAATTAACATCCATCGTCTGTCGTTTTCAAAACCCATTTCTTCAGCTCTGGCACTTTGACAACTGATTCCGCCTAAACTTTTGATAGGATAGATGTAGATTTCGCTAACAAAAAGGTTATTATCCATTAGATTATAAAATTTACCAGGCTATAAGATTCTTATTTTTTAAAATTCAAAAAACAAAGAAAGATAACTAAATTTACTTATTAGAAATATTCAAAATACTTATAAATTCTTCTCTGTCAATTTCCCGACAGCCCAAACTTTCGAGATGCGGATTATAAACCTGACAATCTAATAATTTATAATTGGCCGCCTTTAATTGGCTTACCAAAGCAATAAAAGCTACTTTTGAAGCGTTTGAGACTGTCGAAAACATACTTTCTCCGCAGAAAATATTTCCCAAATCGACACCATACAAACCTCCAACTAACTCGCGATCTTGCCAAACTTCTACCGATTTTGCTATTCCTAATTCATTCAATTTGCAATAGGCTTCAATCATATCATTGGTAATCCACGTCCCGTTTTGCCCATCACGTTTTATTTTCTGGCAGTTCGAGATTACCTCCCTGAAATTTTGATTATAGGTAACTTTAAAAATATTCCTGTTGATAATGTTCCGCATGCTTTTGGAAACAATCAACTCATCCAGAAATAAAACCATTCTGGGATTCGGTGACCACCAAATAATAGGCTCTCCTTCTTCAAACCAAGGAAAAATTCCGCTATTGTAAGCGAGCTGCAAACGCTCTGGCGACAAGTCCCCGCCTACGGCTAAAATCCCATCAGCATTAGCCTGAGAAACAGGAGGAAAAACCAATTCTTTAGATAAATACATGCTGTATACAACTATAAAAACCCGACAATTATTTGAATAACTATCGGGCTTTTTACTATTAATAAGAAATCAAATGATTAAAAAGGCAAATCATCCGCTTCTTCTTCATTTAAATTTGTAGCTGGAGCAAATGCTTCAGCCGCTGGCATTGGAGGCATTTGCGCGTTAGGCGCCTCAGCAGCCACTCTTTCTACTCTCCATCCTTGGATTGCATTGAAATATTTAGTCACTCCTTGTGGATCAACCCATTCACGCCCTCTCAAATTGATAGAAACTTTCACTGCTTCACCTACTTTAAAACTATTCAATAAATCACATTTATCTTGTACAAATTCCACTAAAATGTGTTGTGGATATTGTTCCTCTGTTGTTACTACAAGCTCTCTTTTTAAGAAACTACCGTTTCCTACATTCTTAGCATCCCCAAGCATTTTAATTTTTCCTGTAACTTCCATCTTCGTTAATTTTTATTGTTATTTAAGTTATTTTTTTGCTAAAAGCACTTTCCAAGCAGACAAAACATCATTGTTATCGAGATATTTTTTAGCTTCCAAGTGCACTTTTTCCTGATCATCAGAACTTAAAACGCCTTTTACGGCAAAATTCTTTTTTACAAATATACTAACTTCTTCCATTGTAGGCAAGGCTTCTATATTACCTAACATTCCTAAATCATTTCCATTAAAAACAGGACTTTCTTTTATAAAATCTGGAATAGCATCTATACCAATTCCTAATGTCGAAAGTGGCTTTGGCACTTCAAAAAGCCCTTGATTCGATCTGGAATACCAATTACTGCCTAATCTGGAAACCAAATCTATTTTATACTGATCAATTGCGCCATTTTCATCTAACACTGCTTCGTCTATGTGAATTCGCACTACTTCGCAAAGTATTAAATTTCCGGCTCCTCCTTCACTTCCCAATGGAATAATTTGCGTGACTTTGCATTCAAATTGAACCGGTGATTCTTTTACTCTGAAAGGCTTTACGATATCAGAAGGAATAGCCGTCAAACCGGATTTTACAAACTCATTTACACCATCCGCATATTCTGTACTTGCAAGAGAAGTTTGCTGTACAATATCATAATTTACCACATTAATTACTACTTCACGAGTAGCTTCTGCATTAATTAAAGTATGTTTTGTCGAATTATCTCGAACGCGTCTTGCCGGTGAGAAAATAAGAATTGGAGGATTGGCGCTGAACACATTAAAGAAACTAAATGGTGATAAATTAGGAATTCCATTTACACCAATAGTACTTGCAAAAGCTATTGGCCTAGGCCCCACAGCACTTTGTAAATAGCCTTGCAACTTAGCTGTTTCGATACTTTTAGGATCAATAGTAATCATATCTTTAATTTATTTTCGAAGATACAAAAATAGACAAATGAATCAAATTTAAGAACTAGGATCAAAGAGATTTAAGACAAATAATTACAATAGTTTTTACCAGAATAATTCTTTGTATAAAACTAAAATAATAGTGCCGATATTTCGTTATATTTATACCTCAAAATTCAATATATGCAGTTTTCTGAAAGAAAAAATACAACCCGTTGGATTATAATTTTTGTTTCTTTTTTAATAATTTCATTAATTCTCTGGAACACTTACACTTTTTTTCAAATCTTCAAAAATGAAGAACGATTAAAAATGAACCTTTGGGCGAAAGCACAAAAAACACTCATCAATGCAGATGAAAATACTGACGTGGAACTTCCGCGTCAGATTTTCACTGACAACACCTCTATTCCTATTATACTTACGGAAAATGACAGTATCATTAATACTGTAAATATTGATGATGCTATAGTGAAAAACAAACCTAAAGCTAAAGCATTTTTACATCAGTTAAAAAACGAAAACGAACCTATTGTCATTGAATATGTACCTGGAAAATTTCAAAAACTCTACTATGGCAATTCGGCATTACTGAATAAACTTAAATATTACCCAATTGCTTTATTGCTTATCATAGTACTATTTGGTGGTCTCGTTTATAATTTCTATCGAAGTATCAAAATGGCCACTCAAAACAAACTTTGGGCTGGAATGGCAAAAGAAACTGCACACCAAATAGGAACGCCCCTTTCTTCTTTGATAGGCTGGGTAGAGCTCCTGAAATCCGAAAATGTAGAGGAGAGTACAACTTTCGAAATTGAAAAAGACATTGAACGTTTACAAACCATAACAGACCGTTTTTCGAAGATAGGTTCAGAACCAAAATTAGAAAACAAAGATATTGTAGAAGAAACACTACAGTCTTACGACTATCTGCAATCTCGATTTTCAAAACAAATTGAATTTTCATTCAAAGCACCAAAGTCACCTATTATGGTTTCTCTTAATCCAACCCTCCACAGCTGGACCATTGAAAATTTGGTGAAAAATGCAATCGATGCCATGAAAGGAAGAGGTAAATTAGCGCTGGAAATAGTGCAAGAAGGGGAGTATGTGAACATAAACATTATGGATTCAGGAGGTGGAATTCAAAAAAAACAATTCAAAACTATATTTGAACCTGGTTTTACAACTAAAAAACGGGGTTGGGGCTTAGGTCTTTCATTAACAAAAAGAATTGTAGAAGAATATCACAAAGGAACCATAAAAGTGCTGAATTCCGAAATAGGAAAAGGAACGACCATGCAAGTCAGTTTTAAAAAAAGCAATTTAGTTTAGTGGAACTCCGGACCAAAAAACCTTAGTAAACATAGTTTTTCTGGCAATTTTTGACTTACTCAGATATTCTTGTACAAATAATTCATGCTCTTTTGCTTGCGCCAAAACATCATTGACAGATTTTTTTAACGAAGTCAAGTTAGAAGAATTCTCAGTACCGACCGAACCGATAGCGTAAAGAGCATCTTGACATTTGGCTAATTTTTCAATGGGCAATTGAATCATGTTGTTAATTTCATCATCAGTTAAAATCGGTTTAAATTTATTATTTCTATAATAAACAAAGTCATTTAATAAGTCAACAGCCTCATTATAATTATTGACTATTGAATTTAATTTTTCAATATTCGACTTCCGTTGCAAATAGGATATCTCTCTCTTTTTACCTTCAAGACGTTGCGAAATCAAAGCGTTTTTTACACCATTTTTTTCTATTCTTCCAGCAGAATCAAATAATTTATCGATTTCTGACAAACCATTATATTTAATGATTTCACTCTCAAAATCGAAGTATTTCTTCGATTTATTAATTTGGGTTGCACCTTCATAAAACTCACTGTTGGTAATTGGATAATTTAAAAACTGCCACAAATAATCAAAAGGAATATGAGAAGAAACCAATATTGTAGGTTTCGCCTTAAAATAATTCTCATTAAATTTTTTGAAAAATATTCCGCTATTGACATAGCCGGAACCCCAGGTAGGATCAAATAAATACCACTTATCATCAATTTTTGCAGCACACCAGGCATGAGCCAAGTTTGCCACTTTTCCATATTGCTTTGTGTAGCCTTGTATTATATAGGACTGTATTCCTATTTTATTGGAAATATCATTAAAAATCTGAGCATAGTGAATACAAACACCTTTCTTTGTTTTCAAGGTTTTCGCAATTTGCTCTTGTGGAGTTTCATTGAAGTTTACAGTGAGCATATTAGCAACATCGTAACTAATATTTGATGCCGTCCAATAAAAAACCGCACGGATTTTATCGCTGTCTGTTTTGAAATTAGCTTTTATGTAATTGGCAATGGCCTCAGTAGAATTATTTGAGCTTGTGGAAATATTAGACATTTTCTTGTCAATCAAAGCATATCCAGCATTAACCTGACCAAAACTTAAAATGGTAAAAAAGAAAGAAAAAATTAAATAAATATTTTTCATCTTGTAGAATACTAGACTTATAAATTAAAAAAGGAATAGATTTTCACCTATCCCTTTCTAAACGAAAACCGTACCAATTTATTTTATTTACAAAAATATTATAAATTGGCTTTAATATTTATTACCAATTCTTCGAATTCTTCTTTTGAAAGTGACACTTTATTTTGAAAACGCATTTCATCCATTTCATTCAAAGGAATCAAATGAACATGTGCATGGGGAACTTCAAGGCCTATAACTGCCATTCCAATTCTTTTACAAGGAACCGTTTTCTCCAATGCAATTGCTATTTTTTTTGAGAACTGCATTAGTCCTATATACAAATCATTTTCAATATCAAAAAGTTTATCAATTTCTTGTTTTGGAATACAAAGTGCATGCCCTTTTGCGTTTGGATTTACATCCAAAAATGCTAAAAAATTATCATCCTCTGCAATTTTATAACAAGGGATTTCTCCGTTTACGATTTTAGTAAAAATACTTGACATAATTGATCTATGATATTTGATACGATATTAAAAAGTGCAACTATAAATAACTGAATAGTGGATTTAGTCTCTGGTAATTTCTAAAATTTCGAATTTCAGAACACCATTAGGAACTGTAATTTCAGCAAATTCGCCAACAGATTTCCCCAGTAAACCTTTACCAATTGGTGAGGTTACAGAAATTTTTCCCGTTTTCAAATCCGCTTCACTTTCGGCTACCAACGTATATTTCATTTCCATTCCGTTGGTTTGGTTTTTGATTTTCACATTGGATAAAACCAATACTTTAGAAACATCAAGATGCGTTTCATCAATCAATCGAGCATTAGAATGCACCTCTTCCAGTTTTGCGATTCGCATCTCCAGCATTCCTTGTGCTTCTTTGGCTGCATCATATTCTGCATTTTCAGACAAATCACCTTTATCCCTTGCTTCTGCTATATCTGCAGATGCTTTTGGGCGCATTACACTTTTCAAATAATCTAATTCTTCTCTTAACTTCTTTAATCCTTCTGCGGTGTAATAAGATACTGTGCTCATAATTTCGTCATTTATATAAATAGAAAAAATCCCATCAGGACGGGATTTCTTTCCACAAAGATACTATTAATTTTTTTAGCCTATAAATATATGTTAATCATATATAATTCAAAGTTAAATAAATTAAATTTGTTTCGCTAATTCTTTTACTATATTTTAAAATGAAAAAATACATCCTACTTTTTCTTATTATTCCTTTTTTCTTTAGTTGTAGTGACAACGGTTTTGATAATAAAAATCCATACCTCCCAAATTATAGTTTCACAATAGACATCAATATGAATTTACCTGCCTATTCTAATCTACAATATCCAAGCAATGCTATTTATTATTCGGGAGCGGGCGTAAAAGGCATATTTGTATTCAATACCGGAAGTGGCTACAATGCATTCGATGCCGCTTGTCCTAATCAAACTTTAAGTAGCTGCTCTACGATGTCCATAAAAGGAATAAATGTAATTTGTCCTTGTGACAGCAAGGAATACAGCTTGTTTACAGGCCAAGGTAGTTTACAATATCCCTTAAAACAATATCGAGTAGAAGTGAATGGAAATGTATTGCGCGTGTATAATTAAAATAAGAGGACAAAGCAAATAATGTATTTAACTTTGTCCCTATCACAGTACACCAAGGTATGTTCTAACGAACACTCTCGGCTAAGCAATTCCCATTGGCAGCTCGCTAGGGACTTATAACGTATAACCATAGGAAATAGGCTTTGCACGCAAAAAATATCCTATTCTAAAACTTCAATGTTAAGCCTACAAGAAAGTTAATTCCAGCTTGAGGATAATACCCAACCCCTTCGATTGTTGTAATTGCCGGTGGACTAGAATAATCATCATCATAGGTATAGAAATAGCCATTAGACACATACTTATAGTCAAAAATATTATTTACTAAGCCTGACACCAACACTGATTTAAAAATCGTCTTAGGTTTAAATTCATAAGAAATGTTTATATCATTTACAAAATAAGCTTTTAATTTAGACACCTCAGAATCTATATTTCCCATATATTGATCTCCAACAATCTTAGACAATAAGGATACCTGAAAATTACTAACCGGCATAAAAGTCACAATATTACCCGCAATAAAATTCGGAGAGTAAGCTATATTTGTATTGCCCAAAGGCGATAAAACACCGTCTCTTTTAAAGTAAAAATCCTTGTTTTTATTTGTACTTATAGTAACATTAGGACGAATAATTAAATTGTCTAAAATTGCGATATAAGCATCAATTTCAACTCCTAATCGGTAACTATCACCACTGTTTTTTCTAATAGGACTTCCGACATCATCCAATTCACCTGTTAGAATCAATTGGTTTTTATATGCCATGTAATAAATATTAGCATTCCATTTTACTTTTGCAGTAGCATGACGTAATCCTAACTCAAAATCATCCAATTTTTCTGGCCTTGGACTTCCATTTTCATAATCGGTTCTATTTGGTTCCCGGTTGGCTCTGGCATATGAAAAGTACAGTTTGCTTTTAGCATTGATATCAAAATTCAATCCTGCCTTTGGATTGAAAAAATTAAAGGTATCATTTACCAACCCCGTTTCGTAACTATTGGCTTTGTACTGAACATTTCTAAACTGTAAATCTCCAAATAAACTTACTTTTTCTGTGATTTGATAATTTGCCTTTGCAAAAACATTGCCATCGGTTTTGGTTACAGAATCATCATAATAACGATCTCCCAATTCACTTTGAGAAGCATACCGCGCCCAGATGACTTTTCCAAAATGATCACCGTCGTATTTGTTATAACCGCCTCCAAAAGTGACATCCAATTGTTCCGTTGCATAATTTACAGAAAATATAGTTCCATAAAAATCATTATCCAACCATTTTTGACGAACCAAATCAGTTGTAGTTATTAGACCGACAGGAACTAATCCATAATCCGAAAAATCCGCATCTTCTTTATAATTTTCATAGTACCCTTTCCCTTTAGTATAATGAAAAGCTAAATTGGCATTCCAATTTTCGGACACTTTTTCGCTCCAATGCAACTGATAATGATCTTGCTGGTAATTATCCGTTTCGTTATCATAATAGCGTATTTCACCAAACTCGTCCGTAAAAATTCCAGCTGAATTGAACGTTCTGTCACTATTTAAAGTTGTTTCATCAATACCATTCCACGATTGATACGTCTTTTCTTTTCCTCCAAAAGCCAAAGCTTTGATTAATGTGGTTTTGCCAACATACGTTCCTTGAAGAAAATAGGATTTCAAATCTGATGCAGCTCTATCAATGTAACCATCAGATTTTAAAGCAGACAAACGTCCTGCTAATTCAAAATGATTGTCAATTAATCCTGTGCTGAATTTTACAGTATGCTTTCTAGTATTAAAACTCCCAAAAGAATTCGAAATTTCACCCGTAGCTTTATCAGAATAAGAATCCGTCAACATATTCAAACTTGCACCAAAAGCACCAGCTCCATTTGTTGAAGTTCCGACGCCACGTTGCAATTGCAAACTCTCTACCGAAGAAGCAAAGTCTGGCATATTCACCCAATAGGTTCCATGACTTTCGGAATCATTATAAGGAATTCCGTTAATAGTAACATTCACCCTTGTTGCATCGCTACCACGAACACGAATTCCGGTATATCCTACACCATTTCCGGCATCGGAAGTAGTGACAACGGACGGCAGATAATTCATCAAAATAGGAATGTCCTGTCCCAGATTTCTATTCTTGATTTCCTTTTTATCCAAATTACTGAAACTAACCGGTGTTTTTGAAGTAGCGCGAACTGCCGACACCAAGACTTCATCAAGTTGGTTTACTTTGGTAGTGTCTTTAACTTGTGAAAAAGAATAAATGGATAATAAAGAAAAGATAATAGACAACAAAAATCTTGAACTTTGTGTCTTTGCGCCTTTGCGGTCAATAAAATAAAATAAGGTATTCATCCGTAAAAAGATTACGAATAAAAGGGGGAATTATTCTTTTGTTAAATTAAAATGATTGCTTCCTATGACAAATAAAAATAGCGTACATGCAGCTTTTTTTTGCCATTTTTTCCCTTGACAACATTACTTGTCCAGGTTCTTTGGGTATAATCTCAGCTCGTTATTTAGAGCACCCCTTTGAGACGGTGCAAATTTAGAAAAGATTTTTAAATATTTAGATTGTTTAACCCTTAGATTTAAAAAAAATATTAAACAGAAAAACAATCAATTTAAATCTGGTTTTCTACGCGTTTTTTTAATTTCGGATACATTCTTTTTTTCTTTAATTCGCTTTCTAATAACTGACTTCGGGATTTTGGTAGCCTTGCGCTCTTTTGGAACAATTAATCCATTTTTTATTATTTCAAAAAATCGTTTTATTACAATCTCCTTATTTCTAAGTTGACTTCTATCTTCATCACAGTTTAAGATTAAAACTAAATCCGTTGTTAACCTGGACGCTAACTTTGTTTCCAACAACACTTTTTCCTCTTCTGTCAAGGCCTTAGAGTTTTTTAAATCAAAAGACAAAACAACTTTAGAGGAAACTTTGTTTACATTTTGTCCGCCAGCACCACTACTACGAACGGCTTTGAAGCCTAATTCTGATATAATTTTTTCTTTTTCCAATTTTATTGAGGCTGGTGTGCTGATTTTAGTAAATCATTTACACTTTTTACAGGATTAAATGTAATTAAAGGAACTTCAACAAATATGGTAATCCAGTTTGCCATCGCTCCATTCCATAAACCAGGCAATTCATATGATTTAATATTCCTTCCAAATGTAGTTTTCTCTACTATAAAACCCCTATTGTGATCAACAAACTCTGTTAAATCAAACTTCTCTTTTTTATAATTTTTAATTCCGCAAACTAAGTCGACAGGATTAAAATGTGTTGAAGCATTGAGGATTTTCTTTTGATTATCATTCGATAAATCCACTTGCGAACTTTCGACAATCTGAAGCGAAATAACGCCTTTATCATCTTTTACCCAAAATGGCCCTCCTCCTGCTTCACCCTCATTCTTAACCATTCCACACACTCTGATGGGTTTGTTTAAAACAGCTTTGATTTCAATGATTTTATTTTCAAAACTAAGTTTGTCAAAATCCTCGGGAATTCTAATATTTAATTTTTCCTCCAAAAAAAGTAAAATTTCATCAACATATTCCTGTTGAATTTCTGTAGCATCAATTCCGTGCAGGTACTTAAATAATTGCTGCTGCAATTCCATCAAAATTCCTGCTAATGCTTTTTTATACCTTGCCGTTTTTTCAATATTATTCTGAATAACATTATCGATATTTTTGATAAACACAATGTCAGTATCTAATTGATTTAGATTTTCTATCAAAGCGCCATGACCTCCTGGTCTAAAGAACAATCCCCCCTTTTCATCTCTAAATGGATTATTCTCAAAATCTACTGCAAGGGTATCTGTATTCTTCTTTTGAAATGAATAACTTACATTTATAACTGTTTCTGATTTTCTTTCTGCTTCAATTTTAATAGCATCTATAATAGTTTCAAATTGTCCCAGATGCGACTCTGACATTGTAAAATGCATATTTGAAACATTATCAGAACTCGAATAGTAAATGCATTCATGAAGATGCTCTTCCACAGGTGTCACTATCCGTTTTTGATATTTATGAAAAGGAAGAGCTCCTTTAGGTTTACTGGAAAAATCAAAGTAATCTTTATCTAAAAGCAATTTTACAAAATAATAATTTTTATAATCCCGATCAAGAGATTCAAAATCAGGATATATCTCCCGCAACTTTTTATCAATTGTTTTAAAAAATGGAAATTTTTCTAAGCCCACTATAAAAATAGAAAGCTCTGTGTCTTTTTTTCTGTTTATATATGCATTGATGGTCTCATTTTCAATATCAAAATCTTTCAAAAAAGAAAGTAAAAACTTAAACATTCTACTTGCGGCACCTGATGCAGGAACAAATTTTTCCAGTTTTAAATTTGATTTATTTTTATCAAAAAACATCACTTTTTCTTGAAAATCATTTTCAGATAATTTTAAAATACCGTTAAATAAAGTTGCTGGACCTACAAGATCACTCTTCGCTATTCCGTTCCTAAAAAAACCCAATTGTTGTTTGATATTTTCTAATGGGATTTCATTTTCATAAATTTGTACAAAATCACTAGAAGAAAAGCCCATTTTTATAGCTGCGGTCAAATCATCGATGACAGAAATTGCTTTGCTTAATCTTAAATTCTTATCTCCCGAAAGCGTTATAAATGGTTTTTTATTATCAATTAAAGATTGCTTAAAAACAGCAAATACCGATTCTCTTTTTTCAGGGCTATCTCTTAAATCATCTTTTTCCCAAGGAACATCAATATCAGTAAGGAAAAATAAATCATATTCATGTGCAAGAGCAGCTTGATCCAACAATGGATCACAAAATTTATAATACACTTCCGAAAAAACCTTGGTCACCATTAAATTAGTATCGCAAAAAAGATATTTATTTGCAATTAAAGCACTACTGTTTTCTAATTGGGTCTGGCCATACGCAATAGGTAACATGTCATCAACATCACAAATTTGCTGACTCACATCCCATTTTTCTTGAAGATAATCTCTTGCAAACTCAGGAACCCACTCCGTTTTATAATATTCGGCCAGTTGTTTTGCTAACGTAGTTTTGCCTGTACTTTCAGGACCAAAAAGGGCAATTCTTATGATTTCTGTAGTTCCATTTTTCGAGAACTGTCTAAGGTTTTTTTCCATTCTAAATAACCGTAAACGGCAACAATTGTAAATACTAAATACTGAAAACTCGTAAAAGTGAATCCTTTTGCAAAATATAGCGGAATGGAAATTACATCCCCAATAATCCAAAATATCCAATTCTCAACTTTTCTTTTGGCCATTAGCCACATTCCCACAAAGAAAATCCCAGTTATAAAGGTATCAACATAGACGTACCAGGTAGTAAATTTACCAAAATACTGATATACTGAAACCACAAAGGCGACTGTAAATATAAAAAGAATAATGGCAATTCGTTTTTCAGAACTTGAAATTTTTGAAATTGGGAATTCAACAGAATCTCCTTTTTTTCGAGTCCAATGGTACCAACCATAAATACTCATCACAAAATAATATCCATTAATCATCATATCACCCCACAAAGTCCATTTCCATAACAAATACACATAGATAAACGTACTTACTAATCCTGTTGGAAAAACTAAAATATTATCTTTTTTTGCATACCAAACACTGAGTAGCCCAAAAACGACTGCCACAATTTCCAATACTATGTCGAATGTTGGATAATCTCTATATTGAGAAAAAAAATATTCTATCATTAGATTCTTTTAAATTATTCATTAAAAAAATTCATATCATTTTCGAAAGCAGTCCCGATTACCACTAAATCAGCTCCTGCATAATACGCATTTTGAATTCCTTGCAAATCTACAATTCCACCTCCAACTAGTAACGGAATTTCAATGTTTTGAGAAATTTTTTTAATCATTTGTATGGGAACAGCTTGTTTTGCACCACTTCCCGCTTCCAGATAAATTAATTTATTACCGAGCATTTCACCAGCTTGTGCGGTTTGAATTACATAATCAATATCATCCCGATCCAACGGTTTGGTTTTACTAACGCGCTCCACTGCAGTTTTATTTCCACTTTCTATCAAAATATATCCAGTTGAAATAATTTCAAGCTGGGTTTGTTTTAAAATGGGTGCCGCTTTTACTTGGTGTTCAATTAGAAAATCGGGATTACGACCTGAAATTAAAGACAAGAACAAAATGGCATCGGCTTCATTTGAAATTTGGGTTGGATTTCCAGGAAAAAGAACGATTGGCAAATTTATTTTTTGCTTTATGCAAATGATTAACTCATCTATGATATTACTTCTAACAAGGCTTCCGCCAATGAAAATGTGAGTCGCTGGTGATTGATTGATTTTTAAAATTAAATAATCCAAATTCTCCCAAACTACTTTATCAGGATCGATAAGAATCGCGAGTAACTTTCCGTTTTCGCTTTTTGCTTTTAGAATATTGTTATAAATATTTGTCATTTTGGACACGTAGATGACGCGGATTTTAAGAATTTACGGGGTTATTTAACTAAATCACTAATTTTCAAAAGCATAAACTAATGTGAAATTTTGCTTTGTGTGTTCGCTATCAATCGATTCTATTTCTTCAAAATGAATTTTAAAATCCTTCACTAAGCTATTAAAATGAAGCTTAGCAATTGTTTGTTTAACCTTTAAATCGAAAGCATTGATTATGATATGATCTTTAAAACTAATTCCTTTTTCGTTTCGGATTTTGAAAAGCGCTTCTTTGGCTCCCCAAATCACAGTCAATTTCCGTATATAATCTTGTGTCTTTTTTGATTCTAAGAATTGAAATTCTAAGTCACAAAATTTATCAGCGATTCGGATGATTTTATCTCTTTGTAATTCGACATCGATTCCTACGGTTTTATCACTAATGATAATAGCCGAAAAATCATGGGAATGGGTAATTGAAATATGTTTTTCGCTTTTAAGGTGCGGTTTACCGAATTCATCATAATACAAATCCAAATCTGTGTGACCCGTCTCCTGCAATAACTTGCGAACACTTAGAAAAGCACGTTGATGCATTTCAGATTTCATTCCGTCAAGCCGGATTCGATTGCGATCATTTAAAACCACTTGCCCAAATAACTCTTCAAAGGTTTCGGTGATTTTCCAAATGAAGATTTGAGTGTTGGAATCAAAGTTTATGGTTTTGTAAAGCGGCATCGTGTTATAGTCTTGATTTTTAGTTCCGATTATTTCACTTGATTTCCATTTATATCGGAGTTCACTATACTTCGCTTGAAGTAAAAATTCTTTTTATTATTAAGAAAAAACAAAAAGACTGCAACAAAAAGCGAAAAATAGCTCCAAAAAAATTATTTAGTTAATGTTCAAAAGATTAGCCAATTAAACAATTCATAAATCTTTTAGAAAACAGTTAAATTCTAAAGTTATTACGTAAATTTGCAAAAAAATTTACAATTACAAATATACTATAAATGAGTACTACAACTATGCCTTTTGTGGCTTTCAAAGTAAAAGACATTTCTCTAGCGGCTTGGGGAAGAAAAGAAATTGAACTAGCTGAAGCTGAAATGCCAGGTTTAATGGCACTTCGTGCGGAATACAAAGACGAACAACCTCTTGCTGGCGCTCGTATTGCAGGATGTTTACATATGACAATCCAAACTGCGGTTTTGATTGAAACTCTTATTGCTCTGGGTGCTGAAGTAACGTGGAGCTCTTGTAACATTTTTTCTACTCAAGATCAAGCTGCTGCTGCAATTGCTGCTGCAGGAATTCAAGTTTATGCTTGGAAAGGACTAAATGAAGTAGATTTCGACTGGTGTATTGAGCAAACCTTATTCTTTGGCGAAGACAGAAAACCATTGAACATGATTCTTGATGATGGTGGAGATTTGACCAATATGGTTATTGACCGTTTTCCTGAATTGGTTGCCGGAATCAAAGGATTGTCTGAAGAAACTACAACTGGTGTTCATAGATTGTATGAAAGAGTAAAAGCAGGAACATTGCCAATGCCCGCAATAAATGTAAACGACTCGGTTACTAAATCGAAATTTGACAACAAATACGGTTGTAAAGAATCTGCAGTTGATGCTGTTCGTCGTGCAACTGATATTATGCTTGCTGCAAAAAGAGTAATCGTTTGTGGATATGGTGATGTAGGTAAAGGAACTGCAGCTTCTTTTAGAGGTGCTGGTTCTATTGTTACTGTTACTGAAATTGACCCTATCTGTGCTTTACAAGCTGCAATGGACGGTTTTGAAGTTAAAAAATTAGACACGGTTATTGCAACTGCTGATATTATCATTACCACTACTGGAAATAAAGATATCGTTTTGGGGTCTCATTTCGAAAAGATGAAAGACAAAACTATCGTTTGTAATATTGGGCATTTTGATAACGAAATTGATATGGCTTGGTTAAATGAAAACCACGGCGCATCAAAAATCGAAATCAAACCACAAGTTGACAAATATACTATCGCTGGAAATGATATCATCATATTGGCCGAAGGTCGTTTGGTAAACCTTGGATGTGCTACAGGTCACCCAAGTTTTGTAATGAGCAACTCATTTACTAACCAAACTCTAGCTCAAATCGAATTGTGGAAAAACAGCGCGGCATACAACAATGACGTGTACATGTTACCAAAACATTTAGATGAGAAGGTAGCTATGTTACACTTAGCTAAACTAGGCGTTGAATTAGAAACATTACGTGTTGATCAGGCTGATTATATTGGAGTTCCAGTTGAAGGTCCTTTCAAACCGGAATATTACAGATACTAGTCTTTTTAATGACACATTAAAATTACGAATTACTATGAAGACCCTTGCAATTCAATGCGAGGGTTTTTTGTTTTTGGCCGTGACATTTTGGTGCTTTTTTACTGTTATCTATTACACATAAACACTAGGTCAACATAACAAAAAATGATTGTTTAGCTAATCGATACAAATGGAAGAAAAGTAAAAAATCGTGGAAAAGGATCAGAATAAATCTATTTACCTGTTTTTTTCAATCCGCAAAACACTATATCATCTTTGATTCTCTTTCATAATGATGTTTTTTTATGTCTGCTTAAGGAGGGGACAATCCATAAAAAAACCCGTTTCTTTCGAAACGGGCTTTTTAATAATTGACAATCAATTATGCTTCAACTTCAAATGGAAGTATAGAAACATATGATTTATTATCTCTTTTCTTTTGGAACTTAACAACTCCATCTACTCTTGCGTGTAGTGTGTGATCTTTACTAATGTAAACGTTTTCACCTGGATTATGTTTTGAACCTCTTTGTCTTACGATGATGTTCCCAGCAATAGCAGCTTGACCACCAAAAATCTTAACACCTAAACGTTTTGATTCTGATTCTCTACCATTCTTAGAACTACCGACACCTTTCTTGTGAGCCATGACGTATTAGTTTTATTTTGTTATTATTCTTGTGTATCTTCTTTTTTAGCTTTAGCTACTTTTTTCTTAGGAGCTTCTACCTCTTCTGTAGTTGCTTCAACTGCTGCTTTTTTAGGAGCTGCTTTTTTAGCACCAACACCAGTAATACCTTCAATTACAATTTGAGTAAGATATTGTCTATGACCGTTTCTCTTTTTGTATCCTTTTCTTCTTTTCTTTTTGAAAACGATAACTTTATCTCCTTTTAAGTGTTGTAACACTTTAGCTTCTACTGAAGCACCTTCTATAGCTGGGGCGCCTATTGTGATTGTACCGTTATCATCTAACAAATAAACTTTGTCGAAAGAAACTTTCGAACCTTCTTCATTTGCCAAACGGTGAACGTAAACCTTAAGGTCTTTGCTTACTTTAAATTGTTGCCCTGCTATCTCTACGATTGCATACATACTGAATTGTTTTAATAATTTTTAAGGTTGCAAATATACAATTAAATATTTATCCTGCAATCCCTCAAGCAAAAAAATACCTTAGCTGCTTTAAAGTTTGTTTTTCAATACTTTAAGCAATCTTAAACGCTATTGATCCAATCAAAATTTGTTAAAATTAACGGAAACTTTAAATCATCAGACAATCATGATTAAAAAAAGGTATTTTTGAAGTATAAATATTTTTCGTTTTTATCTATTGCAAATAGAAATGTATTAATCCGTATGAAAAAACTAATAATAATGTTAAGTACTGCACTTATGCTTGGAGGAATAGCTTCGGCTCAAAAAATAGCTTTCGAAGAATATGATTTAGAAAATGGCATGCATGTTATATTGCATAATGATTCTTCTGCGCCAGTGGTGGTTACTTCTGTAATGTATCATGTAGGTTCAAAAGATGAAACACCGGACAGAACAGGATTTGCTCATTTTTTCGAACACCTCTTATTTGAAGGTACTGAAAACATAAAACGTGGCGAATGGTTCAAAATAGTCACTTCTAATGGCGGAATAAATAATGCCAACACCTCTGATGATCGCACATATTATTATGAAGTATTTCCTTCCAACAATTTAGAATTAGCGCTTTGGATGGAATCCGAAAGATTAATGCATCCTGTTATCAATAAAATTGGCATTGACACACAAAACGGAGTGATTAAAGAAGAAAAAAGAAGTCGTTATGATAATCAGCCTTATGGAAATATTATTGGAGCCGTAAAAGAAAATATATTCAAGAACCACCCCTATCGCTGGACTACTATCGGCTCGATGCAACATTTGGACGCTGCCACTTTAGAAGAGTTTCAGGCCTTCAATAAGAAGTTTTACATTCCAAATAATGCCGTACTGGTTGTTGCTGGAGATTTCGAAAAAACAAAAGCCAAAGAGTGGATTCAGAAATATTTTGGACCAATCCAAAAAGGGAAGATCCTAAAAAAACAAACTTTCGCTGAAGAACCAATTACACAAACTATAAAAGCGACATACGAGGATTCAAATATCCAAATTCCAATGGTCATCGCTACTTACAGAACGCCTTCGATGAAAACGAGAGACGCCAGAGTCTTAGATTTAATTTCATCTTATTTAAGCGACGGAAAAAGCTCTAAATTATACAAGAAGATCGTTGATGAGAAAAAGATGGCTTTACAAATTGACGCTGTTGGTTTTAGCCAAGAAGATTATGGTATGTATATTTTGTATGGCTTACCAATGGAAACACACACTTCTGCAGATTTAATAAAGGAGATTGACGAGGAAATTGTAAAAATTCAGACAGAATTGATTTCGGAGAAAGATTTTCAAAAATTGCAAAACACATTCGACAATCGATTTGTAAACAAAAATGCCACCTTAGAAGGAATTGCAGAAAATTTAGCGACCTATTATTTGCTTTACGGCGATGTGCATTTAATTAACACTGAGATCGATTTATTGCATTCAATTTCACGTAAAGAAATTAGAGAAGTGGCAAAAAAATATTTAAATCCAAATCAAAGACTTATTTTGGATTATATCCCTTCGAAAGCAAAGGCTCAAAATTAAGACGTTTTCAATCATGAAAAAAATAACTATTCTAATATTCATTTTGCTTATCACAGGATCCATGCAAGCACAAAATCGTCCACAGCCAACACCTGGAGTTTCTCCAGTCGTAAATATAAAAAAACCACATACCTTTATTTTAGACAATGGTTTAAAAGTACTGATTGTCGAAAATCACAAATTACCCAGAGTAACTTTTAACCTTGCATTAGACAACGCACCTTATGCAGAAGGCAATAAAAAAGGCGTTGATGAATTATGTAATAACCTAATAGGAAATGGAAACATAAAAATGGCTAAAGACGCCTTCCATGAAGAAATCGATTTTTTGGGCGCCAACATAAACTTTAGCACACAAGGTGCTTATGCCAGCTCCCTTTCTAAATACTCAGGAAGAATCTTAGAACTCATGGCTTATGGCGCACTACATCCAAAATTCACACAAGAGGAATTCAATAAAGAAAAAGCCAAATTATCAGAAGGACTCAAAGCCCAGGAAAAAAGTGTTCCTGCAATCGCTAATAGAGTTGTTGATGCACTAGCATTTGGAAAAAATCATCCTTCCGGCGAATCCATAACCGAAGAAACCCTTAAAAATGTTACGCTTACCGATGTCGAATCCAACTATCAAAATTATTTTGTCCCCGAAAACGCCTATTTAGTGATTATTGGAGATATTAAATATAACAATGTGAAACCTATTATTGAAAGGCTCTTTGGTTCATGGAAAAAAAGAAGCACACCAAAACTAACGTATCCTGATCCGCAAAATGTTGCCTTTACCCAAATCAATTTTATTGATATTCCCAATGCCGTTCAATCCGAAATCTCACTAGTGAATACGTTAAATTTAAAAATGAGCGATCCTGATTTTTTCCCTGCTGTAATAGCTACTTATATTCTTGGCGGAGATTTCAATAGTTATCTCAATATGAATTTGAGAGAAAAAAATGGCTGGACTTATGGCGCAAATTCAATCATCGGCTCTGGAAAATATGTCACAAAACTAAGATCAGCATCCGCTGTAAAAAGCGCTGTCACCGATCTTGCTGTGGTAGAATTTATCAAAGAAATTAAAAAAATAAGAACCGACAAAGTCTCAGAAGAACTACTTAAAAATGTGAAAGCTGGATATATCGGTCGCTTTGTAATGCAGGTAGAAAAACCACAGGCAATAGCTCGATATGCTTTAAACATAGAAACCGAAGATCTTCCTGCTGATTTTTATGAAAACTACATCAAAACCATAAATGCAGTTACTCCTGACGATATCCTTCGTGCGGCCAACAAATATTTTCTTTTAGACAATACCCGAATTATTATTGCCGGAAAAGGATTGGAAGTTATTCCCGGATTGGAAAAACTAAACATACCTATATTTTACTTTGACAACTATGCAAATCCCGTAGAAAAACCAGTTTACAAATAAACTTATTATTGTATTAAAAAAAGCAAAGACTGTTCAAAGCAGACTGTCTTTGCTTTTTTTAAAACTTGCAACACCAATCTGAAAACTACTTTTTAGCAGACAAATACACTCCAATCAAAATAATAAAAGCACCAAAAAACTGAACTGTAGTCAGCATTTCATTATCCAATAATCCCCAAAAGAAAGCAACTACAGGAATCAAATAGGTTACTGATGTAGCAAAAACCGGAGAAGACATCTGGATTAATTTAAAGAAAAGAATATTAGCAATTCCAGTTCCTACAACTCCCAAAATCATTATAAACAAAACCGAATGCTGCACTTTATCAACGTGAATTACATCGAAAAAACCAGAGAAAAACAAAATACTTATTGTTGGTAACAATAGAAATGCAAAATTACCAGTAGTAATACTCAACGGGCTTAAATCATGCAAATATTTTTTTAACAAGTTAACATTCACGGCATAGCAGACCGAAGCGATTAAAACTAAAACAGCATAGTAATAATTTTGTTCCGGATGATGAATCGCTCCATTTAAAATCAACAAAACACTTCCTATTAAGCCAATTAACACTCCAAAAATTTGATTTCGTCTAAACTGTAATCCAAAAGCCAAACCTCCCAAAACCAAAGTATTTAAAGGCGTTAAGGAATTCAAAATTGAACTTACTGAACTGTCGATTTCTGTTTGAGCAATCGCAAAAAGATACGCAGGAATAAATGTTCCAAACACAGAAGTCATTGCTATATATTTCCATTTTTCTTTTGGAATATTTGCTAAACTTTTAAAACCTATCAATAAAAGAAAAATTGCTGCAAAAATGATTCGCAAAGATCCTAATTGCAAAGCAGTTAAACCAACCAATCCTTTTTTTATCAGTATAAATGAACTCCCCCAAACTAGAGCAAGAACTATTAAATAAAACCATTTCAATTGCTTAGAATCCATAACCATAATTTTGCCCCAAAATTGTAATTATTTTATGAAATACCGCTCCTTTTTTTCATTAATTTTGTGGCTCATTGTTAGTCCTTTAATTTAAATCAAATAAAAATGAATTTCACAAAATCAATAGCAGCTATAACACTTGCTTGTGTTGTGTTTATAAGTTGTAAAAAAAACGCAGCAGAAACTACTCCGACTACAGCGGCTTCAGCAGAAACAAGCGCGCCGAAAGTTAAAAAAGAAATTGCAGCAGCTAATCTACAAACCGCAAATTTCAAAGTTGAAGGAATGTCCTGCGCTATCGGTTGTGCCAAAACAATTCAAGAAGACTTGACAGAACTTGAAGGAGTTCAAAAAGCAACTGTAGATTTTGATACAAAATTAGCCACCGTAACTTTTGACAAAACGATTCAAAGTCCAGAAAAACTAACTAAAGTTGTGGAAGCAGCTGCAGATGGAAAAACATATACTGTTTCTAATATGAAGTCGTAGTTAGATTTTCATTTAACAGAATAAAAGCATTCACTGTTCGGTGAATGCTTTTATTTTATGAATTATTTCCATTTTAAGGTTTCCATCAATCTTTGCATATCGTTTTTGATATAACTTGCTGCGGGCATAATGGAATCAAAATTAGGCTTCGTATAGAAATAAACAGAACCTGTCACAAAATGCTTGGTACTGTCCGTCGCATAAAACTGTGAGTTCGTTGCTGCATCACCATCAACCTGATAAAACATGCCGTAGACCTTTTTACTGGGATTCAAATAAGGCTGTTCTAATATATCATCTGCTTTTATAACATGCTCATAAGTTAGCTTTTGAGCATCCCGTAATAATTTATCGATATCATTATTCACGGGTTTATAAGTTAGGTAAATAGTAGCCTTCATTTTTGGATACGAAATCGTAAAGCCACAACTTTTCTCCCCTTTGATGATAGCATTTGAATTTATTTCGAAAGCAAAGGGACAATCGTTTTCAAAATTAACATATTTTGCTTCGGGGTAATCCAAACGCAAATAACTTGCTGGTTTAGGCACAACATCGTCCTTGCAACTAAAACTCAATAATGAAAGTAGTACTATTGTTGAAAAAGTGATTATTTTTTTAAACATTTTTAATTATTCAATCGTTACTTTTATTTGTTTAACTCTTTTTTTATCTACCGCCTCTATCGTAAACAGGCAATTTTGAAATACAATTTTCTGGTCTTTTTTCGGAAAATTTCCCAAAATCTCTAGAATAAATCCGGCTAATGTTTCCGCTTCTCCTTTCTTTATTTCGAATAATTCTTCATCAACTTCAATGATTCTATAGAAATCCTTAAGGTTAATTTTTCCTTCAAAAAGATAATTTTTATCGTCAATTTGAGAAAAATTAATATTTTCATCGTCAAATTCATCACTGATATCACCAACGATTTCTTCAATCACATCTTCTAAAGAAACTAAACCGGAAGTCCCACCATATTCATCAACAACAATAGCCAAATGACTTTTCATACTTTGAAAATCTTTAAGCAAGTTATCTAATTTTTTATTTTCAGGAACAAAAAAAGGTTCTCTTAGCAGTGACTTCCAATCAAATTCACTCGTATTTATATGAGGCAGTAAATCCTTCACAAATAAAACGCCTTCTATTTGATCAATATTATCCCGATAAACAGGAATTCTTGAATATCCTTTTTCAATAATTTTTGGACAAATAACTGAAAAAATTTCTTCGATTTCCAAAGCAAAAATATCGATTCGAGGACTCATTACCTGTTTCGTATCCGTATTTCCAAAGCTCACAATTCCCTCTAGTATTTTTTGTTCATCGGACGAAGTTTCATCTGTGGCGGTAAGCTCTAATGCCTGAGACAATTGATTTACGGAGAAGTTCGTTTTTTGTTTTCCTAACTTATTATGCAAATAGATAATAGCAGAGCGCATCGGTAGACTTATCGGAGAAAGCAATTTGTCAAGTGCTGCAACAGGATACACAATTAGTTTAGCAAACTTGATATTGTTTCTGCTGGCATACACTTTTGGCAAAACTTCTCCAAATAACAATAACAAAAAAGTAAGTACAATTACCTCCAGAATAAATTTTAACAGCGACGAATTCACAGCAGCAAACAAATTTCTTCCTACAAATGAAAATAAGATTACAACTCCAATGTTGATAAAGTTATTAGCAACAAGAAGTGTCGCTAAAAGCTTTTTTGGTTTTTCTAAAAGTTCAGCAATGATTTTTCCTTTTGAAACATTTTCCTGCAAAGTTTCATCAATATCTTTTTGAGACAAAGAAAACAATGCTACTTCTGCTCCTGAAACTATTGCAGAACAAAAAAGCAAGGCAAATATCCCGACAAAACCAAACACTAGGTCAGTGTCTACGGCATAAGCAAAATATAAACTGGGCTCTGGGTCCAAATTAAAAAAGATTAGTTAAACAATCAAAACGGCAAATCATTGACTGGCAAACCGTTGTTTTGTGGGTCAAAGTTAGTATTTTTTACGGATTCTGAATTTTGACTTTGTCTGTTAATCTCGTTATCCTTCTTTATAGATAAAAAAGTAAACTCGGTCACTTGAATTTCAGTCGTGTATTTGGTAGATCCATCTTCCGCTTGCCACTGACGTGATTTCAATCGACCTTCTACATATATCTTATCTCCTTTCGACAGGTACTTTTCACACAATTCGGCCGCTTTATTGCGCACAACCAAATTATGCCACTCCGTGGACGTGATTTTTTCATTGGTTGTTTTGTTAATGTAGACTTCATTTGTTGCCAATTGAAATCTACCAATACAATTTCCTCCATCAAAATAATGCATTTTTACATCATCTCCCAGATGACCTATCAGCATAACTTTATTCAATGTTCCGTTCATATATGTTAAAATTGTATTTCAATCAAAGATACATTTTTTTAGAAACTTTATAAATCCTTTTCGATAAAATTATGAATCACAATAGGAAACGGAAACGTTTTCAAACTGACATTATTTATTCCGTTTTCAAGTACACCATCGATATTCACCTTCCAAAACTTAATATATAAATGTTGGTGCGACAATTTATGAATGATGCTTTTTTCACTACATTCACCAACACTTATAATGTCATAATTAACACCCAAAGTCTTTTGTATTTCTGTTGAAATAAAATCGAAGTCTTTTTCCTTTTCGGTTTCAATCAAAGGAAACTCATATAAATTATGCCAAATTCCTTTATTAGTTCGCTTTTGAATTAAAGTATTCTCTTTTTCATCATTCAGCACCAAATAATTAAAAAAACGATTTCTTACTTTCACTTTCTTAGACTTAAATGGCAATTGCTCTATTTTGTTTTTTTGCAAGGCAGCACAACTTTCATTAAAAACACATATCCCACAATTAGGGTTTTTTGGAACACATTGCAATGCACCAAACTCCATAATAGCTTGATTAAAAATGGCAGGATTATCTTTTGGCATTAATTCAAAAGCTAAAGCGGCAAATTCCTTTTTGGCAGAACCTGCTGCAATATCCGTCTCAATGTCAAAATAACGAGACAAAACCCGAAAAACATTACCATCAACAACAGGAACCACTTCGTTATATGAAAAAGAAGCAATCGCGGCGGCAGTATATTCTCCAATTCCTTTTAGTTTCAACAAGTCCTGATATCTATTTGGAAAAACTCCCGATAATTCTTCCGCTACATGCTTAGCGGTTTTATGCAAATTTCGGGCACGAGAATAATAGCCCAAACCTTGCCAAAGTTTCAAAACTTGTTCTTCATCGGCTTTTGCCAAATCAAAAACAGTAGGAAATGCGGCTGTAAAAGACAGAAAATAAGGCATTCCTTGAGCAACACGTGTTTGTTGCAACATGATTTCAGACAGCCAAATAGGGTACGGATTGGTAGTATTTCGCCAAGGCAAATCACGCTTGTTGCGTAAATACCATTGTATTAACAAGTTAGAAAAAGTCATGTTTTAATTATTTGTTGGCAAAAGTAAAAGTTTATGTTATTAAAATTTAATGAATTAGCTTGAATAATTGTTTTTTAAATTCCTATATTTGCAAACTCAAAAAAATAGTACAACATAATAAATAGGAAAGAAAATGACGAAAGCAGATATCGTAGCAAAAATTTCAGAAAAATTAGGTCTTGAAAAAGGAGATGTGCAAGCAACTGTAGAGACTTTTATGAATGAAGTAAAGAATTCATTAGAAACTGGAGACAATGTTTATTTAAGAGGTTTTGGAAGTTTTATCGTGAAAACTAGAGCTGAAAAAACAGGTAGAAATATCTCTAAAAATACAACAATAAAAATTCCTGCACACAACATTCCTGCATTTAAACCTGCAAAAGTTTTTGTAGAAGGAGTGAAGATAAATAACGAAGCAAAATAATATATTAATTAATCATAAATCTTCAAGATATGCCAAGCGGTAAAAAAAGAAAGAGACATAAGGTAGCGACTCACAAACGTAAAAAAAGAGCGAGAGCTAACCGTCACAAAAAGAAAAAGTAGTTTTAAACTACTTTTTTCTTTTTAAACGTTCATTGAAATTGAGAAAGAGACGAAAAGATGAAAGACAAACAGATAAAAGGCCAAATAAGCTATTATCTTTAAATCTATTATCTAAAAAACTTCTTCTCCCCGGGTTCAATACCTGTTAAAAATATTGTTTAATCCATTTGTTCGCCTCGGCGAATAGATAAAAAATTTACAGCGTGAATAAAGAATTAATCATTAGATCTAGTTCTGAAGCCGTAGATTTTGCCTTATTAAAAGATGGAAAACTAATTGAATTACACAAAGAAGAAGAAAAAAGTAACTTCCAAGTAGGTGATATTTTTATTGCCAAAATTAGGAAACCCGTTGCTGGACTTAATGCCGCTTTTGTAAATGTAGGCTTCGAAAAAGATGCTTTTTTACATTATCACGATTTAGGCCCTAATTTATCTTCCCAACTGAAATTCATAAAACTTGTAAGCGCAGGTAAATTAAAAGATTTCTCCCTAAAAAACTTTCAGTTTGAAAAAGAAATAGACAAAGATGGTACCATCACAGATGTATTAAGTGCCAATCAATCTATTTTAGTACAAGTCGTCAAAGAACCTATATCGACCAAAGGTCCAAGAATTAGCGCTGAGCTTTCTCTTGCCGGAAGATTTATAGTTTTAGTTCCGTTTTCTGACCGTGTTTCTATTTCTCAAAAAATAGAAGACAAAAAGGAAAAAGAACGCTTGAAACGATTAGTACAATCCATCAAACCAAAAGGATTTGGTGTTATTGTTCGCACAGTAGCAGAAGGCAAAAATACAGCCGAATTAGAAAAAGATTTGCAGAACCTGCTTAGCAGATGGACTGCAATGTGTAAAAAATTACCAACTGCTCATCATCCGTCTAAAGTATTAGGAGAACTCAACAGAGCATCTTCTATATTAAGAGACGTATTTAATGATACCTTTAGTGGTATTCAAATTGATGATGAAGAGTTGTACAACCAAACGAAGGATTATTTGCAAGAAATTGCACCTTCAAAACAATCAATTGTTAAGTTTTATCAATCAAACGATACGCCTATTTTTGAGAAATATAACATAGAGAGACAAATCAAAACTTCTTTTGGAAAAACAGTATCCATGAGTAAAGGAGCTTATCTTATTATCGAACACACTGAAGCTTTACACGTTATAGACGTAAATAGCGGAAACCGTTCAAATAAGGCTACCAACCAGGAAGATACGGCCATGGAAGTGAATATGATTGCTGCTGCTGAAATTGCAAGACAATTACGTCTTCGCGATATGGGCGGTATAATTGTAGTCGATTTTATTGATATGTCTAATCCCGAAAATCGTAAAGTTTTGTTCGAATTCCTACGAGAAGAAATGAGCGATGATAAAGCAAAACATAAAATCTTACCTCCGAGTAAATTTGGATTAGTTCAGATTACAAGACAAAGAGTAAGACCAGAAGTAAACATTAAAACTAGAGAAGAAGATCCAAACAATGAAAATGGAGAAATTGAAGCTCCAATATTAATCATTGATAAAATTGCTTCTGATCTAGAAAGAGTTTTAAAAAATCACAAAGAAGTTGTCCTTAATGTACATCCATTTGTGGCAGCATACCTTACAAAAGGTTTTCCATCATTACGTTCAAAATGGTTTCTTGAACATAAAAAGTGGGTGAAAATCATACCTCGTGACGCTTACACGTATTTAGAATATCATTTCTACGATAAAAAAGAAAATGTTATTATAGAATAAATTAAAACCGCCTTTCGTGAGATTGGCGGTTTTTTTATGCGCCATTGTGAGACAAACGAAGGAATTTGGAGCTATTTACTCCTATGCCCTACAATTTTTTTCAAAGCTTTTTAGGTTCATTAGATCTCCACTGCCATTTGGGCCACGAAATTCGAATAATAGATTTTATTTTCTTCTCTCAGTAAAAAACCGCTTCATCAACTCTGAAGACTCCTCAGCTAAAACTCCTCGAACAACAGTAGTTTTAGGATGTAATTGCGTTCCCATTTTTACAAAACCTCGATTTTCATCGGTTGCACCAAAAACAATTTTCGAAATCTGACTCCAATATAAAGCACCGGCACACATCTGACAAGGCTCTAAGGTCACATAAAGCGTACAACCTATTAAATACTTACCTCCCAAATAGTTAGAAGCAGCTGTAATAGCTTGCATTTCGGCATGAGCAGTTACATCAACAAGCATTTCAGTAAGATTATGACCTCGCGCTATTACTTTATTATCAACAACAATAATTGCACCAACAGGGATTTCGCCTTTTTCAAATGCCATTTCAGCTTCTTGCAAAGCTTTTCTCATAAAGTATTCGTCGTTGAAAGGATTTATCATAGTTACAAAAATAAGAATTCAATTCGTACATTTGCTTCATGTCAGATAATTTACTTTCAAACATAAATAACCCAATTGATTTACGTTTACTTGACGAAGCCCAACTTCCTCAAGTCGCTCAGGAATTACGTGATTTCATTATTGATATTGTATCTGTAAAAGAAGGACATCTCGGCGCAAGTCTAGGAGTTGTAGAACTTACCATTGCTTTGCATTATGTTTTTGACACACCAAACGATGTTTTGATTTGGGACGTAGGACACCAGGCTTACGGGCATAAAATATTGACAGGAAGAAGAGAAAATTTTCACACAAATCGACAATTAGGCGGTATTTCCGGTTTCCCTAAGAGAAGTGAGAGTATTTACGATGCTTTCGGCGTAGGCCACTCCTCTACTTCAATTTCGGCAGCTCTTGGAATGGCAATTGCTTCTAATTTAAAAGGCGATCATAACAAACAACACATCGCTGTGATCGGAGATGCCTCCATCGCTTCAGGGATGGCTTTTGAAGGACTAAATCACGCCGGAGTTACGGATGCTAATTTATTAGTAATTCTTAACGATAACGCCATAGGTATTGATCCAAGTGTGGGAGCATTAAAACAATATCTAACTGCTGTGAAAGAAGGAAAAAACCCAAGACAAAACAATATGATTAAGTCCTTGAATTTTAATTATTCAGGACCAATTGATGGACATGATATTTTTGCAGTTAATAAAGAATTGAAACGACTGCAAAAAATAAGAGGCCCTAAATTCCTCCATATCATTACCACCAAAGGAAAAGGATTGCAACAAGCCGAGGAAGATCAGGTAAAATACCATGCTCCCGGAAAATTTAATGCAAATACAGGCGAAATTCATATAAAATCTGAAGAAAATTTACCTCCAAAATATCAAGATGTTTTTGGCTTGACTGTATTGGACCTGGCTAAAAGCAATGAACGAATTGTTGGAATTACACCAGCTATGCCATCAGGAAGCTCCCTAAAATTCATGATGGATGCGTTTCCAAAACGTGCTTTTGATGTGGGAATTGCCGAGCAACATGCAGTAACTTTAGCAGCAGGAATGGCAACCCAAGGGATGATCGTTTTCTGCAATATTTATTCGACTTTTTTACAAAGAGGATATGATCAAGTGATTCATGATGTGGCTTTACAAAACTTGCCGGTTATTTTTTGCTTAGACAGAGCCGGATTAGTTGGAGAAGACGGCGCAACACATCACGGCGTTTTTGATTTAGCTTATTTACGATGCATCCCAAATATGATTATTTATGCCCCGCTGAACGAAATAGCATTACAAAATATCTTATATACTGCACAATTAGGATTAAGCAATCCTATTGCTATTCGCTATCCACGAGGTCGTGGCGTACTTACTGACTGGAAATCAGACTATAAAAAAATAGAAATCGGGAAAGCAAATTGCCTTAAAAAAGGCTCTAAAATTGCTGTTTTATCCAATGGAACAATTGGTAACAATGTTACTTTGGCTATAGCCAAAACACACCACCCCGAATCCATTGCGCATTATGATTTTTCTTTTGTTAAACCATTAGATGATAAGGAATTACATTCTATTTTTACTACATTTACAATCATAATAACAATAGAAGACGGCGTTATCAAAGGTGGCTTTGGAAGTGCCGTTCTCGAGTTTGCATCCGAAAATAATTATACGTCAAAAATAACCCTTCTTGGTGTTCCTGATGAATTCATTGAACAAGGAACCGTTAGCGAATTACAACAATATTGTAAAATTGACGTTAAAAGTCTTGAAATACTTTTTTCAGGTTATTAAAATAATTATTTTGCACCCTTAAATTCAATATGCTTTTATGAAATTACTGTCCCACGCCTTACTCTTCTTTTTACTAACAATTTCTATAACTAGTTTTTCTCAAGAGACATCAGCAACACCCGTAATAGCAGGGCTTACTCCTACAACAGCACTTGTAAAAGTCACTACTTTAGCACCTTTGACAGTTGCATTAAAAATACACCCGCCAATCCCTATAATGACTGTATCTCCTTGGACAAAAAAAAATAGTTTAGGTTTCTACCTCTCTGAAATTGCTTTTGTCAATTGGAGTGCCGGGGGAACAAGTTCCATATCAGGCTTGATTAAAGGTGATTTTTCAAGGGTTTACGCCAAAAAAAATCGCAAATGGGTAAATGAACTTGTAATTCGATATGGTTTAAATAAACAAGACGGAATTGAGATAAGAAAATCCGATGACGCGTTGCAATTTAACTCCACATTCGGTTATAGAAAAGACACCATAACCAATTGGTATCACAGTGCAAAATTTAATTTTAACACACAGTTCACAAATGGATATTCCTACCCAAACAAAGAAATCGCCATCTCAAAACCTTTAGCCCCAGCGTATGCATTTATGGGTATCGGTGCTGAAAATGCTAATAAAGAAAAAAATAGAATATTCTACATTTCTCCATTTACTTTTAAAACAACTTTAGTTTTAGATCAAAGATTAGCCAACCAAGGTGCCTTTGGTGTCGAAAAAGCTACTTATGACAGTGACGGAATTTTAGTTTCTGAAGGTAAACGATCAAAAACAGAACTTGGTTTTTTGATGACCAGTCTTTACAAAAAAGAAATTTTCAAAAACGTTAATATAGAAAACCGCATAAGTGTTTACTCTGACTACATTAATAATTTTGGAAATGTTGATGTAGATTATGATTTATTATTGGACTTAGTCGTAAACCAATATGTAAAAGCGAATATAGGTACACGAATAGTTTATGATGATGATATTAAATCCAAAAAGGAAATTGACGGTAAACAAGTTACCGAAGGTGCAAAAATACAACTAAAACAATTGTTAGGTGTAGGAATAGTTTATGCTTTTTAAACTCTTACGATCTTTTTCTTCCATTAATGGTTTCGAACAATTCTAGTGCATTTCCATCAGTTAAAAGAGACACATAATGACAAATATGGAGTAATCTCCCATAAAGATTTTCTTTTTCCAAATGATGTTTCTCGGGTAGCATTTTCATAATTAAAGCATCATAATTAGATGCTTCCCCGTTGAATTTATTATTGAAAGCCGTTATGAATTTATCTAACAAAGTTTGTATAATCTGATAACCGACAATTTCTTTCTCTATTACTTCACGACTTTGGTAGATATTTTTAACGCTAATTTTGATAATATCATCCATTTGCGCTTTATATTTACTCCTGTCCATTATAGCATAAGGAAATTTACCTGCCAGAATTAACGCTTCATTTTCTATAAAAACTTTAACTGCATCATTAATTAAACTACCAATTGCCAAAGCGCGCAAATAGCTAATTCTGTCTTCTTTGGTTTCTAAAGTCTTGTATTTAGAAGTATCGATACTGTCTTTTACCAATTTTATCAGATATTCCAAGGCAAAATCTTCGGAAACTAAACCTAAATTGATGCCGTCTTCAAAATCAATAATAGTATAACAGATATCATCCGCAGCTTCGACTAAATACGCCAAAGGATGTCTTTCGAAACCTATATTATCTCCTGATTTATTTGAAACTAGGCCCATGTCATTAGCCACATCCTGAAAAAAGGATTTGTCAGTCTGAAAGAAGCCGTATTTTTTATCGGCAATATTTTCAGTTGGTTTTTTAGGTAAACTTTCCTTTGGATATTTCATGAAAGCGCCAAGAGTCGCATACGAAATTCTAAGTCCGCCTTCAATTCCGGGACGACTTGCAGTCAATACTGAAAACCCATTAGCATTCCCTTCAAAATCGACTAAGTCCTGCCATTCTTTTGCAGTTAGCTGGTCTTTGTATTGCCTTCCTTTTCCAATCGAAAAATATTCTCCAATCGCTTTTTCACCAGAATGTCCAAAAGGTGGATTCCCAATATCATGAGCCAATGAAGCTGCAGCTACAATTGCTCCAAAATCATTCATGTGATAGCCATGAACTTCTTTCAGATGCGGATATTTTTCGATAATTTTTTTTCCAACTAAACGTCCCAAAGAGCGTCCCACAACCGAAACCTCTAAACTGTGCGTCAATCTGGTATGAACAAAATCAGTTTTTGACAACGGAATAACTTGTGTTTTATCCTGTAAACTTCGAAAAGCAGATGAAAAGATAATACGGTCATAATCAACTTCAAAACCCAGACGGGTGTCATCTTGTTCTACACGTAATCTTTTGCCTTTGTCGCCTTGTCGTCTTAGTGATAAAAGTTGTTCCCAGTTCATGATTTATTTTTAGATTTATTTTCAAAGATAAAAGAAATAGAAACATTATCAAGTGAAATAAAGTCAGGTACGACTTAATTTATAAGAAAAATCTAAAGTATCGAATCATATTAATACAATATCCTAAAAATAACAAATTTGTAAACCTATCGGAAAAAACTTTAAGTGATTAGTGGTACTTTTGCACAGAATTTAAGTTCTTAATTTATTTCTTCATCAACCGATAAGGGTTTTACTTAACTGTAGATTAATAGGGAATCGTGTGTAAATCACGAACTGTCGCGCAACTGTAAGTAACACAAAAAGTTTTTATCTGAAATAAGATCCACTGTTAGCTAATGGCAAATGGGAAGGGTGATAAAAATGTTACAAGTCAGGAGACCTGCCCTTTATCGAATTGACAATGCTTTCGCGATTTGAAGCAATAGTCAGGTATGGTGCGTTCTGAACACAACAAGCATGACTATTCATGACTTATTGTGCATTTCTCTTTTGTAACGTATTGCCCTTTCTAATTTTCATTTCTACTTCGCATTTGAAATGCATAAAGAGCTTTTAACTGATTTATTCATCATTTAAAAAGCAAAAAAATGCTAACAAACAATCTTGGCTACCCGCGAATTGGTAGCAACAGAGAATTAAAAAAAGCCTGTGAATCGTATTGGGCAGGGAAAATTTCAGTAGACGAACTTTTGGCTACAGGTGCGAATATCCGTAAGAAAAACTGGCAATTACAGGCCGACGCAGGAATCGATTTAATACCTTCTAACGATTTTTCGTTTTACGATCAAGTATTGGATTTATCGCTTACATTGGGTGTAATTCCAAAACGCTATTTAGAATTAGCTAAAACTAATTCCTCAATTGATTTGTATTTTGCAATGGCCAGAGGTACGCAAAAAGACGGACAAGATGTAGTTGCCATGGAAATGACAAAATGGTTTGACACCAATTACCATTACATCGTACCAGAATTTACTAAAAACCAAGAATTCAAATTATTTACCGAAAAAATAATCGATGAATTTAAAGAAGCCAATACTTTAGGAATTGCAACTAAGCCCGTACTTATAGGACCCGTGACTTACCTCCTTCTTGGGAAAGAAAAAGAAGAAGGTTTTCATAGAATTGATCTTATCGATAAAATACTTCCAGTATATTTTGAAATACTACAAAAATTACAGAATGAAAACGTAGAATGGATTCAATTTGACGAACCATTTTTAGCTTTGAATTTAACTGAAAAAGAAAGAAATGCAATCACTTATGTATATACTGAAATCAACAAACGCTTCCCTAAAATCAAACTAATTCTTGCTAATTATTTTGATTGTTTCGGTGAAAATCTCGAGACCATTCTTGCTTTACCTGTTCATACATTACATTTAGATCTAGTTCGTTGTCATTCCCAATTGGATGATATTCTGGAATCAGGGCAATTATCAAGCAACGTGAATCTTTCACTCGGTGTTGTGGACGGTAGAAATATTTGGAAGAATGATTTCAAAAAATCTTTAGCACTTATCAAGAAAGCGACAGATGCTCTTGGTCAAAACAGAGTGTTAATTGCACCATCATGTTCACTGATTCATTCTCCATGCGATTTAGAATTAGAAACGAATAACGAAACACTAACTCCTGAAATCAAGCAGTGGCTGGCTTTCGCCAAACAGAAGACAGAAGAAATAGTACTGCTTAAACATTTTGCTTCAAATGAAATAGATATTAGTAATTCTATCCCTTTTGAAGAAAATACTATCGCCAATGAAAACAGAAAAACTTCAAAATTAATACATAATGATGCGGTCAAAAATCGTGTCGCCAGTATTACAACCGGTGATGATCAAAGAAAAAATCCGTTTTCAATTCGAAGAGAAAAACAAATAGACGTACTGAATCTTCCTTTATTCCCTACTACTACTATTGGTTCTTTTCCACAAACCACTGACGTACGAAGCTGGAGAGCGAAGTTCAAAAAAGGCGAGTTAAATCAACAACAATATGATGACTTACTCAAAAAAGAAACAGAAGAGACTATTCGTTTTCAAGAAGAAACTGGCATTGATGTATTGGTTCACGGAGAATTTGAACGTAATGATATGGTCGAATATTTTGGCGAACAATTAGACGGATTTACTTTTACCAAAAATGGTTGGGTACAAAGCTATGGCAGCCGTTGTGTGAAACCTCCCGTTATTTATGGTGACGTCTCCCGTCCAAATCCAATGACTGTGAAATGGGCTGAATTTGCCCAATCATTAACAGCAAAATGGGTAAAAGGAATGCTTACCGGCCCTGTAACTATTCTGCAATGGTCTTTTGTTAGAAACGATCAATCCCGTTCGGAAACCTGCACCCAAATTGCATTGGCAATTAGAGATGAAGTCGTTGACTTAGAGAATGCAGGAATTAAGATTATTCAAATCGATGAACCTGCCATTCGAGAAGGACTACCTTTACGTAAAGAAGAATGGCCAACCTATTTGGATTGGGCTATAAAAGCCTTTAGAATTTCAGCAAGTGGCGTAACCGACGACACCCAGATTCATACACATATGTGTTACAGCGAATTCAACGATATCATTCAGAATATTGCCGACATGGATGCCGATGTAATCACCATAGAATGTTCTCGTTCTCAAATGGAATTACTTGATGCATTCGCCGATTTCAATTATCCAAATGAAATAGGACCTGGTGTATATGATATTCATTCACCACGTGTACCTTCTCGTACCGAAATGGTAAAATTATTAGAGAAAGCTTCGGCAGTTATCCCTATCGATCAACTTTGGGTAAACCCGGATTGTGGTTTAAAAACCCGTCATTGGGATGAAACTAAAAAAGCTTTAATAGAAATGGTAGCCGCAGCTCAAGAGATGAGAATTGCTATAGAAAAAATAGCAACCATTTAATAACCAAAATAAAAACCTAGTAAATTTAAAAATTTACTAGGTTTTATTAAGAAGAATTAATCACTATCCTTTAAAAAAAATAGTATTAAAATACTGTTTCTTCAGAGAGATTAAACAATTTATTTCTTTCAATAAACTCCTGTTTTTTTACCACATAAGTTACGGATAATACATCATGCCATCCTCGTGAATCACTAGCTAAAAAGGAAAAAGGCTCAAAAGGAATTAATCTGGATACCGTTCTTATAACAATGCTTTTCATATTTGGTTTTGAACCATCATACTTTACAACAATTGTTTTTGTAAAATACTTCGCGAAAGTCCTGGAAAAATACATTTCAGTAATTCCGTAGTAAAAGAACAATACAATCAGTCCAAAAAAGAAACTTTCAATTAGGCTCAATGATTCAACCCAATTAGAGGCACCATAACTATTGGTCAAGTCTCCAATTATAATTATAGTTGTTCCAATAGTGATTTCGATAAAATAGATAATCAGTAAATCGATACTAAAATTAAGGAGACGCTGGCTTTTAGAAGCTAATAAATCATCTGTAACAGTAAATTTTCTATTTTCCATACTAGTGTATAATAAACGATTACTTATAATGATAACTATCTCAAATATAGTGAATTATTTACAAATTTTAACAATAGACATTAGTATTTTAGCCGTGATTACAGTGTGAATTCTTTTTTAATCGTTTTCTTTTTGCGAGAAAAAGATTGTACAGGAAGGCAAGAAATAGTTAAAAAAAAAGCAATTATTATTACAATAACTGCTTTTTTCTTTAATCAAATTGACAAATAAAATTTACGACCCACACATTTCACATTCGTCTGGACCAGCATTTTTAGCAAGTTCAATCATTGCCTTGTATTCATCGGCAGTCATTTCTACTGCTTCCACTACTACAGGAACATCGATTGGTTGCTCTTTAATTTCAATTGGCTCTACTTTTTTATCATTGTTCAATGTAAATTTAATCGCATCCACCGCCGCTTTTGTTCTTAAATAGTACATTCCTGTTTTTAATCCGGATTGCCAAGCGTAAAAGTGCATTGATGTCAGTTTAGAATAATTGGCATTCTGCATGAATAAGTTTAATGATTGCGATTGATCGACAAAATAACCACGTTGACGAGACATATCGATAATATCTTTCATGGACATTTCCCAAACTGTTTTGTATAATTCTTTCAAGTCTTGCGGAATGTTTAGGTCTTGAACAGAACCGTTATTTCGCATTAATTCTTGTTTCAACGTTTCGTTCCACAAACCGCGTTCCACTAAATCGTGTAATAAGTGTTTATTCACTACAATAAACTCTCCCGAAAGTACTCTTCTTGTGTAAATATTAGAAGTGTATGGTTCGAACGCTTCGTTATTACCCAAAATTTGAGAAGTTGAAGCAGTTGGCATTGGCGCAACTAACAAAGAATTTCTCACCCCGTGCTCCATTACTTCTTTTCTCAGCGAAGCCCAGTCCCAACGACCCGATAGCTCCTCATCTTTCATTCCCCACAAATTGTATTGAAATTCTCCTTGAGACATTGGCGAACCTTTGAAAGTAGAATAAGGACCTTCTTCTTTGGCCATTTCCATTGAAGCGGTAACGGCTGCAAAATATAAGGTTTCGAAAATTTCCTGATTCAATTTTTTAGCTTCGTCACTGGTAAATGGCAAACGCAACATAATGAAAGCATCTGCCAATCCTTGTACTCCAAGACCAACTGGTCTGTGACGCATATTTGAGTTTTCAGCCTCCTTTACTGGATAATAATTTCTGTCAATAACTTTATTCAAGTTTCTGGTTACACGTTTAGTAACACTGAATAATAGGTCATGATTGAATTTTTTATTTTCCACAAACATTGGCAACGACAGTGAAGCCAGGTTACAAACCGCAATTTCATCTGTGGATGTGTATTCCATAATCTCAGTACACAAATTTGAAGAACGAATTGTACCTAGATTTTTCTGGTTTGATTTTCTATTAGCTGCATCTTTGTACAACATATAAGGGGTTCCAGTTTCGATTTGTGATTCTAGAATTTTCTCCCATAATTCATGAGCTTTGATGGTTTTTCTACCTTTTCCACGTTTCTCGTAATCAATGTACATCGCTTCGAATTCTTCGCCATACACATCATACAATCCCGGACATTCATTAGGACACATCAACGTCCAATAGCTGTCTTCTTGCACACGCTTCATAAACAAATCAGAAGTCCACATCGCAAAAAACAAATCTCTTGCACGCATTTCTTCTTTTCCAGTATTCTTTTTTAAGTCTAGAAATTCAAATATATCCGCATGCCAAGTTTCGATATAAATAGCAAAACTACCTTTACGTTTTCCGCCACCCTGATCTACGTAACGTGCCGTATCATTGAAAACTCTTAACATCGGAACAATTCCGTTTGATGTCCCGTTAGTTCCACGAATGTATGAACCCGTCGCTCTTACATTATGAATAGAAAGTCCAATTCCACCTGCTGATTGGGAGATTTTTGCCGTTTGCTTCAACGTGTCATAAATCCCGTCAATACTATCATCTTGCATCGCCAAAAGAAAACAAGAAGACATTTGAGGTTTTGGAGTTCCGGCGTTGAACAATGTCGGAGTCGCATGTGTAAAGAATTTTTTCGACATTAAGTCGTAGGTTTCAATTACAGATTTCAAATCCTCTAAATGAATTCCAACAGAAACGCGCATCAACATGTGTTGTGGACGCTCTACGATTTTTCCGTTTATTTTTAGCAAATACGATCTTTCCAAGGTTTTAAAACCAAAATAATCGTAGTTAAAATCTCTATTATATATGATATGTGAATCTAAGAATTCAGAATTTTCCTGAATCACCTTGAATACTTCGTCCGAAAGTAATGGCGCATCTTGACCATTTCTTGGATTAACATACAAGTACATATCTTTCATCGTATCTGAGAACGATTTTTTAGTATTCGAATGTAAATTGGAGATAGCGATACGAGCAGCTAATTGAGCATAATCCGGATGTGCAATAGTCATCGAAGCAGCAGTCTCAGCAGCAAGATTGTCCAATTCCGATGTAGAAACACCATCATATAGACCCTCAATAACACGCATTGCTACTTTTACAGGATCAACTAATTCGTTCAACCCGTAACATAGTTTTTTTATTCTATCCGTAATCTTATCAAACATTACTGGCTCTTTATGACCATCTCTTTTTATTACATACATAAGCTTACATTTTAATTATTATTGAAAAATTCAATCATTGAAACGGGAATTCCAATTCTTAAATCGTGTGTTTTTGTTTTCTTGAGCCAATCCCTTATCCGCTACAATATTTTATTTCTTATCGGGGCTAACCAAATTTGAGTATTTCTTCTAATCTAATTTTTGACCTTGCTAAAATTTAAAAATCAGCGTCAAATGATATTTTTTGAGCATCACTATCGGTATTCATAACACCTGCTTTTTGATATTCTGCTACTTTCTTTTCAAAGAAGTTTGTTTTCCCCTGCAGTGAAATCATATCCATAAAATCAAAAGGATTTGAGGTATTGTATTCTCTGTCACAACCTAATTCCACTAATAATCTATCCGCAACAAATTCCAAATATTGTGTCATTAATACCGCATTCATTCCTATTAAGCTTACGGGAAGTGACTCAGTAATGAATTCTCTTTCAATATTCAAAGCATCCACAATAATACTTCTGATTCTTTCTTTTGGCACTTTATTTACCAAATGGTGATTGTGTAAATGCACCGCAAAATCACAATGAACGCCTTCATCACGAGAAATTAATTCGTTAGAGAATGTCAATCCCGGCATCAATCCACGTTTTTTCAACCAATAAATAGAACAAAATGCTCCTGAAAAGAAAATTCCCTCAACAGCTGCAAAAGCAATTAATCTTTCAGCAAAAGAATCCGATTCAATCCATTTCAACGCCCAGTCCGCTTTTTTCTTAATCGCTGGAAAAACCTCTAGAGCATTAAATAATTCATCTTTCTCTGCCTCATCTTTCACATACGTATCAATCAATAATGAATATGTTTCGCTATGAATATTCTCCATCATTATTTGAAAACCATAAAAGAATTTTGCTTCAGCATATTGCACTTCGTTCACAAAATTTTCAGCAAGATTTTCATTTACAATTCCGTCAGAAGCAGCAAAAAAAGCAAGAATATGTTTTACAAAATAACGTTCCTCATCAGAAAGTTTATTATTCCAGTCGTTTAAATCTTGTGATAAATCTATTTCTTCAGCAGTCCAGAAACTAGCCTCCATTTTCTTATACCATTCCCAAATATCATGGTGTTTGATAGGAAAAATTACGAAACGATTTTTATTTTCTTGTAAAATTGGTTCAACTTGCGCCATTATAATTGTTTATTTTTTTGAAATTTTAACGAAATTTTATGCATTATGTGGATTACAAAGATTGTGAAATATTGCGGAAATTAAAAGCCAAACTTATTCACAATCAGCCCTAGTTTTTAACAAATGTAAAAAATTAGGACACTTTTCACACAAACCATAAAAAACTGTATATCAGTAGTTTAAATTTTAAAAAAGAGCGTAAAGCACCGTAAAATATAGGATTTTAAAAACAGTAAACAAGAAAAATTTAATTTTTTTTTGGATTTATTTTTTCATGTCCAGAGCTACTTTTTCAAGCTCTATATACCAGTCTTCCCCAAACTTTCTAATCAATGCTTCTTTAACAAATTTGTAAACAGGAACCTCAAGTTCCTGACCTAAAGAACAGGCCGCATCACAAATGTCCCATTTGTCATAATTGACAGCAGCAAACTCGGTAAAATCTTTTACACGAATAGGGTATAAATGGCATGAAACTGGTTTTTTCCAGTCAATTATTCCTTGGTTGTATGCTTGTTCGATACCACAAAGTGCTGTTTTACCGTCAAAAATTACATACGCACAATCCTTATTATCAATTAGTGGCGTTTCAAGATCACCATCTGTTCCGTTTACCCAAGTTCCCTGTGCTTCAATAACAGCAATTCCCTGTTTGCGAAGAAACGGTTTTACTTTTGGATAGATTTCTTCTAATATCCTAGTTTCCTCAACACTCAATGGAGCCCCAGCATCACCATCCACACAACAAGCCCCTTTACAAGCCGACAAATTGCAAACAAAATCTTTTTCGAGTATGTCTTCCGACACGATGGTTTTTCCTAATTGAAACATTATTTTGGGTACTGAGATTATAAAGCGCAAAGGTAGTTAAAGTAACTTGTATTTTTTTAGATAAAACCAACTTTAACTTTCATTGTAAACCAACTTATCAATCAACTTTGTAAAGTCATTAACAAACTAACAATAAACTTTATAGAATCTAAAATGTCAAAAAAAGTAATTGAAAAGGATCCATAAAAAAGGCTCAAACAAACTGAAATAAAATTCGATTTTAATCAAAAACCTATCGAAAAGTTTAACTTTGCAAACAAAAAATCATGTTTGAAATCGATTTTAGAGAAGTAATTACCGTAGGAATGGTCCTTTTTGCAGTAATTGATATCGTGGGAACCATTCCTATTATTGTTGATTTAAGGTCGAAACACGGACATATAGAATCCGAAAAAGCTTCAATAGTAGCGGGTATAATTATGATTGTCTTTCTTTTTGTAGGAGAAGAATTATTGAATTTAATCGGAATTGACGTGAACTCTTTTGCAGTTGCGGGTTCGTTTGTATTATTCTTTTTAGCCTTAGAAATGATTTTGGGAATTCGTATTTACCGTGATGAGGAAGCGAGCTCTGCCTCGATAGTCCCACTTGCCTTCCCCTTGATTGCCGGAGCAGGCACAATGACAACTTTATTATCCTTACGTTCCCAGTTTCACACAGTAAATATTGTACTTGCGATAATTTTAAATATTATTCTGGTATATATTGTTTTGAAATCATCCTCTAAAATTGAAAAAATACTAGGAGAAAATGGACTTGGAGTTATTCGCAAGACATTTGGAGTGGTTCTTCTTGCAATTGCTGTTAAATTATTCGCTGCTAATGTTAAAGGTTTGTTTGTCTAAAATAAATTTTCATAAATTTACCCCCATAACGTAATAAATGTAAAATAATTTGATTTTATTTGGAGTTAAATTTCCAAAAGAAATATCCCTAACCATCTATTATCTTACATTAAAAACAAAAACATACCATGAAAATCTTTACTAACATATTAGTGTTTTTAGCAATAGCTTTAATCATATTTAATGTTACTTTGCTTGATTTCAGAAATCCATTTCAAGGAGACAGTGTTGTTGCTTTTATTGGAATTGCAGCTTCTTTTTGCGCTGTTTTGATTCTTCTAATTTTTAGAATGTCAAAAAAAATTGAAGAAAATTCAAAAGACAAACTTTAAAATGTTTGACACTCTTATTTTTGGCGGTGGTGTTTCCGGATTGTCTTGCGCCCTTATATTGGGCTCTGCAAAAAACAAAACCTTTGCCACTGATAAAAAAATCGGCATTTTGACTCATCAAAAGGCATCTGCTCTTCAAGAAGGATTATTTAATAATGCTTACGGAATAGCACCAGGCAAATTAGGCTCCGAATTATTGACCGAAAGCGTTCAGCATCTTTCGCAAACCTACCCACACATAACACAAATTCCCGACGAAAAAGTATTGAAAATTGAAGGGCAATTTCCTGAATTTACAGTTACTACAAATAAAAGTACGTACAAGACCAAAACAATCGTAATAGGCATTGGATCTGCAAATACTTTTGCAATCGATGGACTGATGCAGTATGTGGAACCACATCAAAAATCACTACCTGAAAAACAAAGAATCCAATTAAAAAACAATGATCACAAAGTTGTTGATGGTATTTATGTTATTGGAACTTTAGCAGGGTGGAGAAGTCAATTGGCTATTGCTTCAGGAAGTGGCGCAGCCGTCGCTACCGATATCCTTACTTTATGGAATGGAGGCAAACAAACCCATTGCCACGACAGTATAAGATAGTATATTTCAGATTATAATAAAGATTGAAGATAAATTCTTCTTTACTTATTTCTAATCAAAACAACTTTAATCATCGCATCTTCTTTCAGAACAATTTCATAATAATATTTTTCTCCATACACTTGTCGGCTAAATTCTGCGGCAAGGTATCGCTTTACTAATGACTTGCTTTTTTCGAATTTCAAATCCAATCCGTTTTGAAAAACATACTTTTGAAAAGAATTAAAATACATATCCGTTCCATTCATTTTAGTCCTAAATTGTTGAAAAGACAATCCTTTAAAAACATTCCTATTTTTATCTAATTCTTCGAACACAAAATGCCCCACAATTCCCGACTGCATTAAATAAGCTGTACTTTCATTTCCATGCTCTACTTCAAGTGGCACAAAAACATCAGGAACTATTCCGCCTCCTCCGTATACGATTTTACCTTTTTTAGTTTTAAATTTCAAAGAGTCGGAAACTTTTATACTGTCTTTTTCAAACAACTCCCCGTTCTCAAAACGAGTATCTGATTCTCTAAAATAGGCTTCGTTCCCTTTCGAATAAGGCTTTTGAATAGAGCGACCCGTTGGTGTGTAATATCTCGCTATAGTCAGCCTAACAGCCGAACCGTCTTCAAAATCCATTTCACGTTGTACCAATCCTTTACCAAAAGAACGTCGCCCTACTATTGTCCCTCTATCGTTATCTTGTATTGCCCCTGCAAGGATCTCACTTGCTGACGCACTATTTTCATTAATCAAGACAAATACATTTCCACTTTCGAAACTTCCTCTTTCCGTTGCAAAAGTTTTATCTACATTTCCTTTTTTATTTTTGGTAAAAACAATCAATTCATTGTCTTTCAGCAATTCATCTGCAATTGCAATAGCTTCCTCCATATAACCACCGCCATTGTCTCGAAGATCAATAATTAATGATTGCGCCCCTTGCTTTTTCAATGCCGTCAATCCCTTTTTAAACTCGGCATAAGTGGTTTCAGCAAATCGATTTATTTTTATATAACCGGTATTATTTTTCAAAAGCATAGAAACATCTACGCTTTTTAAAGGAATAATATCTCGTTTTACTATCAATTTAATTTTTTTACGCTCCGACTTTCTGTAAACTGTAAGTTCAATTTTAGAACCCACAGCCCCTTTAAGCTTCGAAAACAAACTGTCATTCGGTAATTTACGTCCAAATAATTTGGTTTTATCGGCATACAAAATTCGGTCGCCTGCTTTTACTCCCGCTTTCGCCGAAGGGCCATTTTCCACAGGTTTGATTATGGCAAGGGAATCATTATACATGTAGAAATTCACACCTATACCAACAAAATCGCCTCTCATACTTTCAACAACTTCAGTTTGTTCGCTAGGAGGAACGTATACAGAATGCGGATCTAATTTTGCAAGGATATTGTCAACTGTAAGATTTACAATAGAATCTGTATTGACATCATCTACATATTCGTTATCAATGAAATCAATGAGTTCATTCAGTTTATTTTTTGAACTATTTTTAGTGAAAAAATGATTCTGATTTGGGGTATTCAACAACCCACCAAGAACAATTCCTATAGCAAGAGCTACACTAATGAGTATAGGGAAGTATTTGTTATCAATTTTCATTTTATTCTTCTAATGCCGAAATATGCTCTACTTCAACTCCCGCTTTAATTAAAAACTGAATTCCGGAATCATCACGGTATCCATTATGATATACCACTCTTTTTATTCCGGATTGATGGATTAACTTACTACATTCTTTGCAGGGAGAAAGCGTAATATATAAGGTAGCGCCTTCACAAGATTGCGTTGAGCGAGCCACTTTTAGGATTGCATTGGCTTCTGCATGCAATACGTCCCAACGCGTCAACCCTTCCTCGTCTTCGCAACAATTTTCAAAACCTGACGGCGTTCCGTTATACCCATCAGAAATTATCATTCTATCTCTTACTATAATGGCACCCACTTGCTTTCTTTTACAATAAGACAAAAGTCCCCATTCTGTTGCAATTCTAAGATACGCTTTATCGTATTTATTTAATTTTTTTGTACTCATTTTTTTTATCTAATCCAGATTTCACTTTCAATAATCATTGGTAAAACTACTCCTATTATAAATGCCGACATCACCAAAGTCCAATCCCGTTTCGAAAATCTAAAAACCGTTTGAACAATATAAGATAAAACCAACACAACAAAAACCACAACAATTTGAGCGGCTTCTATACCTAAGGCGAATTCTCCCAAAGGCAACAATTTAGAAGTTGCACTCCCCCCCAGAATTGATTTAAAATAGTTTGAAAAACCCAAACCATGAATAATCCCAAAGAAAAGTGTTATAAAGAACACTACACTTATACTTTCTTTTTTACTTGATTTTCCAGCAGTAAAAAGATTATAAAACGCCGTTATTAATATTGTTATCGGAATCAACAACTCAACCACATTAACTTTAATGGCAATTATACCAAAAATAGAAAGCAACAAAGCCATAGTATGTCCAATTGTAAAAAGTGTTACCAGCAACACTATACGTTTCCAATCCTTGAAAGAGAAAGGAACGGCTAATGCTATTAAAAACAAAACATGATCGTACGCATGGATATCCAAAACGTGTTTTAATCCTATTTGAAAGTAAATCCAAAATTCTGACATAGGTAATTTATTAAATTGATATTGGGGCTGTAAACTTACGATTAATTTTGAAAATGATTGATTTGAAAATATAAATCATTACTTAAAAAATGATTTAAAAACACGCTACTTTACGAAACAAAATTTAAAATAAAAAATAAATAATTTAAAAATAGACTTATCTTTGTAAGATAAAAAATTAATAATTATGTCATTTTCAGATTTATTTGATAGCGAATTCAAACAAAGAAATAAAGGTCATTTTTCAGCCATAGTTCGCGTAGCACTTGCCGACGAGAAGTTCGCTCCAGAAGAAAAAATGTTTTTAGATAAACTGGCCGTTAGACTAGAAATTTCTCATGAGGAATATGCTGAAATTTTAGAAAACCCATTAAAATATCCTATCAATGCTCCTTATTTACATGAGCAAAGATTGGAACGCCTATATGATTTAGTCAGAATGGTTCATGTTGATCATCAGCTAGGAGACAAACAAGAATTGTTATTAAGAAAAATTGGTTTAGCATTAGGCTTCACTGCCGAAAACGTAAATTATATTGTAGCTAAGGCGCTATCATTAGTAGATAAAAAAGTAGACCTAGACACTTTCATTTTCGAAATGCAAAACATGCACAAATAATAAAAAACATATCTAAGAAGTCTCCCTAACACGGTACGAGTGGTCGGAAGAAATTTCGACCACTTTACGTTTTAAATACTTTGTCAGGATCCCCTCCTGAAAGTATGATCATTATTACCGTAATAAGCTCTCTTAATTCCATAACAAAC